>JAYVCN010000416.1:0-9380 GCA_043749875.1 Candidatus Eiseniibacteriota bacterium
TGGCCAGCGGACATCGTCGACACTCCGGGGTGCGTGGTGACTGGCCCGAATCGGGTGCTCCGCGAGGCTCCGCGAGGCCACTATCCTACACGCGCGCGCCTGTCCTATGCTGCGCGACTCGTGTCCGCACGTCGCCCCCATGTCTCGGAGATCGCTCTCATGAAGCGCTCGCTTTGCTCGCTGCTGGTGCTCGCCGGCCTCTCCATCCTCGTCGCGCGCTCGATTGCGCAGTCGCCCGCCACCTCGGCCGGCATCGCCACACCTGGCCCCGCCGGCGCGTTGCCGCCGAGCGGCCTGACCGGCTTCGATGCCACCGGCGCCGCCGCCGAACTCGCGCGCGAGGCCAGCATGGCCGCGCTCATGCGCCCCGACACGCTGCGCCGCCATCTGCGCATCCTCACGGAGGAGCCGCACGTGGCCGGCACGCCGGCCGACCGCGCGACGGCCGACTACGTGCGCCAGCGGCTCACGGCGTATGGCTGGGACGCGCAGATCGTCGAGATCCCGGTGTGGATCAACTATCCCAAGCTGTCGCGCCTCGATATCGTCGAGCCCGTCCAGCAGAAGCTCGCCGTGCGCGAGACGGGTGTGGCGTGGGACAAGGACGCCACCGCGAGCGGCGTGTTCGACGCATTTCATGGCTACTCGGCCACGGGCGACGTCACCGGGCAGGTGGTGTACGCGAACTACGGTGACGTGGACGACTTCACCAAGCTCGCGGCCATCGGCATCGACGTTCATGGGCGCATCGCGCTCGTCCGCTACGGGAAACTGTTTCGCGGGCTCAAGGTCCGCAACGCCGAGCGCGCGGGTGCGGCCGGCGTGCTCATCTACAGCGACCCCGCCGACGATGGCTACGCGCAGGGCGACCCGTATCCGCGCGGCCAGGGCCGGCCCGCCGACGCCATCCAGCGCGGTAGCGTGCAGTTCTTGAGTGAGGGCCCCGGCGATCCGGGCACGCCCGGCTGGCCGTCGACGGCCAAGGGCAAGCGGCTGACGCACGAGCAGATGAAGACCGTGCCGCACATCCCGTCCATGCCGATCGCCTACGCCGAGGCACAGAAGATCCTGGCGCTGCTCGAGGGCCCGCGCGTGCCGGTCGACGCGTGGCAGGGCGCGCTCCCGCTCACCTACCACGTCGGCCCGGGGCCCGCGGTGATCCACCTGGAAAGCGTGCAGGACTGGGCTGTCCGCCCCATCTGGGACGTGATCGCGACGCTCAAGGGTCGCGAGCATGCTGAGCAGGTTGTCGTCGCCGGCAACCACCGCGACGCGTGGAACCACGGCGCCGAGGATCCCAACAGCGGCACCATCACACTGCTCGAGATGGCGCGCGTGATCGGCGCGCAGGCACAGGCCGGATGGCGGCCGCGCCGCACGCTCATGCTGTGCTCGTGGGACGGCGAGGAGTACGGGCTCCTGGGCTCCACCGAGTGGGCCGAGGCGAACGAGGCGATGCTGACGCGCGACGCGGTGGCGTACCTGAACGTCGATGTGGCGGTCTCCGGCGACAACCTGCGCGTGAATGGCAGCGACGCGTTGGAGGCGCTGTTCAGCGAGGTCATGCGCGACGTGCGTGACCCGGTGCAAAATCGCTCGGAGTGGAACACGGTCATGGATCGCGCGTGGAACGACGGCAAGAACGCGTGGTCGCTGACGAATCGCCTGCGCCGCCTGCGCGGCGAGACGGCACAGCCGTTCGCCTACCAGATCGCTCCGCTCGGATCAGGTTCGGACTACACGGCGTTCCTCGATCACCTGGGCGTGCCCAGCGCCGACCTGCGCTTCGAAGGCCTGGCCGGCGTGTACCATTCCATGTACGACGACTTCGAGTACATGGATCGCGTGGTTGACCCGGGCTACCATCGCCACCTGTGCATGACCGATCTGTGGTCACGCACCATGCTGCGGTTGGCGGAGGCGCCGGTATTGCCGCTGCGCTACAGCGCCACGGCGGAGTTCGCCTATGACCAACTACAGTCGCTGGCTGATCGCGCCGAGGACGCCAGCGCGGGCAAGCCGGATTCGCTGCGGTTGAGTGCCTCCGTGGCGCCCGCACTCGACGCGGCCCGCCAGCTCTTGAAGTCCGCGCTCGCGGCGGAGCGCGTGGCCGACGCGTCGCTCGCGCACGGGGCGGCCGCGGGTGATCCGAGCGGCTACAACGCGGCGGTGATGCACGCCGAGCGCGCGCTGCTCGGGCCGGGACTGCCGGGCCGCACGTGGTTCCGCCATGAGCTGTACGCGCCCGGGCTCAACACGGGCTACGCGCCGGTGCCGCTGTCGCGGCTCGGACAGGCCGTGCTGGACAGCGACGCGCGAGGCTGGGCGAGTGGCGTGCGGCCGCTGGCCGATGCACTCGGGCGCGCGGCGGCGGAGCTGGCGAAGGTGAAATAGCGGCGTCGCAAGTCCGGGCGCCTGGCAGCGCCAGCCGCTCAGGGCATCCCGGACACGTGGTGCGAGCGCAACTGCTTCGCCTTCTCGGCCGCCGCCGCCATGTTGTCGGTGGCGAGCCGGCGCACCTCGGCCGCGTCTTCCGGCATGATGGTGTGGTCCTTCAACAGGCCCTGCTCGACGGCCGTGAACGCGAGCAACTCGGTCAGGTCCTGGCCGCGGTCGATGCGCAATGCCTGCCCCTTGGGATCGAGCCCGATGAACGCCACGCCCGGCATGGCCGTGAGCGCGTTGGCCGCGGAGTCGGAGAACATGCTCTGCGCGCGCAGCACCTCGATGTCGGCCACGACGCGCATGGCCTCGACATCGCCCTGGTCGGCAAGCGCGCTCAACGGTTGCTTGAGCGCGATCTGGTGGGCCTTGAGCGCGCGGGACTCGCGCGACTCGCAGCCCGCCACGACGGGCAGCGCGAGCAGCAGGGCCAGCAGCAGGCCCGGCACGACCCCAAGTCGCGCGAGCGATGTTCTGTTGTATCGAGATCCTTCCATGGGCGCCAGGCTCCTTTCGGGGCGAGAACCTAGCATAGGTCTCATGCGGCCGGCACCGCGCGTCGCGCCAGGACGTGCTGCAGGTCCGCGAGCGTCACGCCGGCCGCGTGCAGGGCCACCAATGCGTGGTAGACGAGGTCGGCGCCCTCCTCGGCCGCGCGGCCCCGGTCGCCGTCGGCGAGTGCGACGACCAACTCGGTGCACTCTTCGCCCAGCTTCTTGAGCCGCAGGTTGCGGTCGGCGAGCAGGCGCTGCGTGTAGCTGCGCCCCGCCGGGCCGGGGTCGGGGGCCTGCGCGCGGGCCGCGATGGTGGCCGCGAGTCCGGCCAGCGCACCTGCAGCCGCGGCTCCGAAGCACGTGGGCTCACCGGTGTGGCACGCCGGCCCGGCCGGCAATACGCGAGCGAGCACGGCGTCGCCATCGCAATCGGCGACCAGCGACACGACGCGCTGGGTGTTGCCGCTCGTCTCGCCCTTCCGCCACAGCCCGCGCGTGCGCGAGCGGTAGTGCATGTCGCCGCTCGCAAACGTGCGCTCCAAAGCCTCGCGGTCCGCGTGCGCCACCATGAGCACGGCGCCGCTCACCGCATCCTGCGCCACCACCGACACGAGCCCGCCACTCTTGGCGAAGTCCAGGCGGTCCAGGTCCGCGACGCTCCGAATCGGCTCACTCATGCGGCGCTCCGCACCGGGACGCCGCAGGCGGCGAGCTCGCGCTTGAGCGAGGCCAGGCCCAGCACGCCGTCGTGCAGCACGCCGGCGAGCAGTGCGGCGTCCGCGCCGGCATCGATCAGGACGTCGCGCACGTGTGCGGCGGTCCCGCCGCCACCGGACGCCACCACCGGCACCCGCACCGCCCGGCACACGGCGCGCGTGAGTTCGAGGTCGTAGCCCGCGCGGCCGCCGTCGCGGTCCACGCTGGTGAGCAGGATCTCGCCCGCACCCAGCCGCTCGCAGGCGCAAGCCCACGCCACCGCGTCGAGCCCTGTCTCGGTGCGCCCGCCGCGCGTCAGCACGCTCCACGCGCGGTCACCGCTGCGCCGGGCGTCGATGCTGGCCACGACGCACTGGCGGCCGTAGCGCGCCGCGGCCTCGGTGAGCACATCGGGGCGTTCCACCGCCGCGGTGTTCACGCTCACCTTGTCGGCGCCGGCGCGCAGCACGCGGCCCACGTCGGCGGCGTCGCGCACGCCGCCGCCCACGGTGAGCGGCACGAACAGCCGCTCGGCGGTCCGGCGCACCACATCGAGCAACGTGTCGCGCCCCTCGTGGCTGGCGGTGATGTCGAGCAGTACGATCTCGTCGGCGCCCTGCGCCTCGTGGTACGCGGCCAGCTCGACTGGGTCGCCGACGTCGCGCAGGTCCACGAAGCGCGTGCCCTTCACGGTGCGGCCGTGATCCACGTCGAGGCAGGCGATGATGCGGCGGCGGAGCGTCATGGTGCCTCCGTCCCGGGCGACTCGGACCAGCGCACGCGACCTTTTGTGCTCGTCACGCCGCTCTCCGGCGCCAGTGCGTCGCGTAGCGCGAAGCCTAGCCCCTTGAACGCCGCCTCCACCACGTGGTGCCGGTCGTGTCCGCGCAGCACGCGTGCGTGCAGCGTCGCACGCGCCTGAAAAGCAAATGAGCGAAACCAGTGCGCATAGAGCTTCGCGGGCAGCGGCGCGCGACAGTACGGGCGGTCGCCGAGATCCAGCGCCACCTGCACCAGCGCGTCGTCCATGGGCACGACCGCGTGGCCATAGCGTGCGCGCCCCGCCGGGGCCGCGCGTCTGAAGGCCTCAGCCAGCGCGATCGCGGTGTCCTCGACCAGGTGGTGGCGCAGGTCGCCCGTGGCTTCGAGTACGAGCGTGGCCCCGGCATAGCGCCCCAGCGTCTCGAGCATGTGCGTGAGGAAGCGGTCGCCGGTGGCGATGCGCGACTCGCCGGGTTCGAGCGTGAGCGTGACCTGGATGGACGTCTCGCGCGTGGTGCGGGTCAGGCGCGTCGTGGAGGGAGTCGTCGGGGGAATCGTGGAGGGAATCGAGGTCTGGCTCATCGGGCGTACTCCTGTGCGAGTTGGCGCGCGTCGAGCGCGCCGGTATAGAGCGACATGCCGAGCACCACGGCGGACACACCGAGGCGTTCGAGGGCAGCGAGGTCGTCGAGCGTGGCGATGCCCCCGGATGCCTGCACCGGGTGGCGGGTCGTGCGCACGACGTGTTCGAGGAGCGGCAGGTCGGGCCCGCTCATGCGGCCCTCGCGGTGCACCGCGGTCACGAGCACGGCCGCGAGCGGCAGGGCTGCGAGCGACGCGAGCGTGTCCTCGAGCGTGCCGGGAAGTGTGCCGCTCCAGCCCCGGGTGACGACGCGACCGTCGCGCACATCGGCCGCGACCACGATGCGCCCCGGGTGCGCGTGCGCGAGTCGCGCGAGCCACGCCGGTTCTTCCAGCGCGCGCGTGCCCACCACGACACGCGTAGCGCCCGCGGCGAACGTCGCTTCGACGCGCGCGTCATCGCGCACGCCGCCACCGGCCTGCGACTGCTCGAGCCCCGGCGTTGCGAGCACTTGCGCCACCAGTGCCTGCTGCTCGCCGCGCCCGGTGGCCGCGTCCAGATCCACCACGTGCAACGCGTGGAATCCCAGCGCCACCCAGTGCGCGGCGGCCGCCGCGGCATCCGGCAGGCGCACGGCTTCGCGTGCGTAGTCGCCGCCCACGAGTTGCACGCACGCGCCATCGCGCAGGTCCACCGCCGGCATCACGAGCATGGCCGTACCTCGCGCGTGCGCACGAGCTCGAGCCACGACGCGAGCAGCGCCAGTCCTTCGCGTCCGCTCTTCTCGGGGTGGAACTGCACGCCGAGCGTGTTGGCGGTGCGCACCGCCGCGGGGAATCGGTCCTGCTCGTGCGTACCCCACGCCAGCACGCTGGCGGCGGCGAGTGGCTCGCACACGAACCCGTGCGCAAAGTACGCGACCGTGGGCCACGCGAGTGTTGCGGCGCCGGGAATCGGCGCCACATCATTCCAACCCATGTGCGGCACGCGCTCACTGCGCAGCGCGCGCACCCGACCGGGAATCAACCCCAAGCCGCGCCCCGGCCCTTCGTCGCTGCCGTCGAATAACAGCTGCATGCCGAGACACACGCCAAGGCACGGCAGCCCGGCCGCGAGTGCCGCACGCATCGCCTCGCACCCGGGTGCGAGCCGTTCGCTCGCGGCGCCGAACGCGCCCACGCCGGGCAGCACCAGCAGCTCGGTGTCGAGCGCGCGCACGGGATCCGCTTCGACGCGCACGCGCGCGCCGACCGCTTCGAGCGCCTTGGCGAGCGAGTGCAGGTTGCCGGCACCGTGATCGAACAGCGTCGCGTTCATGACCGTCCGTCCACGAGCAGCGCCGCGATGAGTGCCGCGTGCACGCGTTCCAGCGCCGGCCACGGCGCCACGGTGATGCGCAGCGCGTCGCCGATGCCCTCGAGGGCGGGGAACGCCCGCACGCGCACGCCGCTCGTCGCCAGGGCGGCCGCGGCAGCGCTTGCGTCGCGCACCGGGAGCAGCACGAAGTTCGCGTGTGAGGGGAGTGGTGCGAAGCCGTTCGCCGTGAGCGCTCGCGTGAACCGCTCGCGCAGTTCGACCGCTTGCGCGGCGTGCATAGCCACCCACAACGCATCGTGCTCGAGCGCCGCCACCGCCGCGCGTTCGGCCAGTGCCGAAATCCGAAACGGTGAGCGCAACGCCGCAATCCGCGCGATGAGTTCGCGCGGTCCCGCGGCCCAGCCCACGCGCAGCCCGGCCAGGCCCCAAGCTTTGCTGAACGTGCGCGTCACCACCAGCCGCGGGTGCCGGCGCGGTGGCGGTGCCGCCCCGGCCCCGGCGAACTCGGCGTAGGCCTCGTCGAGGATCACCACGCCGCGCGTGCCGGCGAGCAATTCGTCGAGAGCAGCATCGGGCACGCGCGCGCCGGTGGGATTGCCCGGTGAACACACGTACACGAGCGCGGGGTCGTCCGCGAGCAGTGCCGGCACGTCGAGCACGCTGCCGGCCCGCGCCGGCACGGGGACGTCGCGCAGGCCGGCGTGCTCCACGAACGCCGGGATCATGCTGAACGTTGGCGTCGTCCACGCCACGCGTTCGCCCGGCCGCACGAGCGCGCGGAACGTCATCTCCAACACGTCGTCGGAGCCGCAGCCCGTGACCAGCTCGTCGCCAGCGAACCCGGTGTGCGCGGCCAGCGCGGCACGCAGTGCGTCGGCCTCGGCCGAGGGATAGCGCGCCGGGGAGAGCATCGCATCGGCAAGCAACGCACTCGCCGCCGGCGGCGCACCGAACTGGCTCGTGTTGTCGTCGAGCCACAGGACGGGCTGCGTCTCGGTCGGGAGCGCGGCGCATTTCGCCGACCGAGCAGCCGCGGCGAGCCCGGCATGGCGCGCAGCCGCCGCATGCGCGGGCAAGCCCTCGGCTTCCGCCAGCGCCGCGGTGTCGGCCGCGAGGCTGGCGGCGGCCGCGTCGGAAACCTCCTGCCACGCGGTCCAGCGCACGAAGTCACTCGTGCCCAATCCCGACGCGAACCGCGCGAATCCCGCCGTGGGTAACACGTGATTGCCGCCGGTGAGGTAATCGCCGAACGCCACCGAACTGGTTTCCCCGAGGAACACCGCGCCCGCGTCGCGCACGCTCGCGAATGCCGCGTGCGGGTCGCGCACCGCCAGCAGCAGGTGCTCGGGTGCCACTGCCGAAGCGAAGGCGAGCGCCTCGGCGAGTGAATCGGCCGCCAGCACCCCGCCGCGCGCCGCGAGCGCCGCGCGCACCACGTCGGAGCGCACGGCTTCGCGTGCGGCGCGTTCGAGCGCCGCGGTGACGCGTGCCGCAGGCGAGGCGCCCACCACCACGGCCAGCGCCAGTGCCTCCGGGTCGTGCTCCGCCTGCGCGACCAGTTCCAGCGCCACCGTGTCGGCATCGGCGGACTCGTCGACCACCACCACCAGTTCACTCGGTCCCGCCGGCGAATCGATGGCCACCGCGCCGTCCGCGGCCACCAGGCGCTTGGCCGCCGCCACCCACGCGTTGCCGGGGCCCACGATCTTCTGCACCGCCGGCACGCTCTCCGTACCGTACGCCAGCGCGGCGATCGCGCCGGCGCCGCCCAACGCGAACACCCGGTCCGCGCCGGCGATGGCGGCAGCCGCGAGCAGCAGTGCGTCCGGTTCGCCATTGGCCGCGGGCGGCGTACACAGGATGACCTCGCGCACGCCGGCGACGCGCGCCGGCACCACGCCCATCAGCACGCTGCTCGGGTAGCGCGCGCGGCCGCCCGGCGCGTACACACCGACGCGCTCGAACGCGTCCGGCCGGCGACCGACGCGTACGCCGGGCTCGGTTTCACAGGCTCCCGACTGCGGCAGGGCCGCCGCGTGCGCGCGCGCTATGTTGTCGGCCGCACGCTCGAGCGCCGCGCGCAAGCCGGGCGCCAGCGCCGCGCGCGCCGAGTCCCAGCGTGCGCGTGGCACCTCGAGCACGTCCAGGCTCACGCCATCGAATTCAAACGCCAGCGCGCGCAGCGCGTCGTCGCCCTCGCGTCGCACACGCTGCACGATGCTCGCCGCCGTCTCGCGCACGCGTGCGTCCTCGGCTGCGCGGCGTTCGAGCAGGGTGGCGCGCGCGCCGGGAGTGAGCGCCGCAAGCGTGCCCGTGTAGCGGAGAGTGACCGCTTCGCCGCCGCTCACCGTCAGGTCCCCGCGCCCGCGCGTCGCCCTGCCTTCGCGCTGGCTCATGGCACCAACCTCTCGATGCGCGTCACCAGCACACCCTGGGCGCCGAGCGATTGCAGCTCGCCGATGGTGCGGTAGAGCGCCTGCATCTCGACGACGGCGTGCACCGCGACCATGGCGCCACCGTTCAGGATGTCGATCACCGTCGGGCCATTGAGTCCCGGCAGCACCTGCTTCACCTGTTCGAGAGCTGCGCGCGGGACGTTGGCCATGACGTAGCGTTTTCCGCGCGCGCGCAGCACCGAATCGAGCGCCAGCACGAGGTCGGCGAGCGGTTTGCAGTTGCCCTGCGACATCGCGGACACGGCCTCCGGCCGTGCAACCAGGCGGGCGCTCGACTCCATCACGGTCTCGAGCGGGCGCAGGCCGTTCACGCGCAGCGTCGAGCCGGTGGAGGTCAGGTCCAGCACGACGTCGGCGATGCCGAGGTGCGGCGCCACCTCGGCCGCGCCGGACAGCGGCACCACCTCGGCGTCGAGCCCGCGCTCACGCAGGAACTCGCGCGCGATGCGCGGAAACGGCGTCGCGACGCGCGTGCCGGGTTCGAGCGCGGCGAGCGAGTCGATGGCCATGTCCTCCTTCACCGCGACCACCAGGTGGCACGCGCCGAAGCCCAGATCGAGCGCGCTGGCGAGGTCACGGCCGGACTCGCGTACGAGGTCCCAGCCGGTCACGCCCGCGTCCGCCGCGCCG
>JAYVCN010000417.1:0-3012 GCA_043749875.1 Candidatus Eiseniibacteriota bacterium
GAGGATATCGACGGGCATGCGCGCTCCGGAGAGGGGGGAGGTCGTGGGGGGATGTGAACCGGTGCGGCGCCGGCGGCTCAGGCGAGGTGGACACGGCACTATAGCGAGCGGGCGCGCGCGCGCCAATCAGCTAGAATGGCGCCGAACGCCCCGAACCCCGAGACGCCCCATGCACTACTTCGCCTACGGCTCCAACCTCGACCCAGAGCAGATGTCGCAACGTTGTCCCGGCCACATCGTGGTCGGGCTGGGGGAGTTGCGCGACCACCGGCTGATCTTTCCGGTCACCTCGCACGACTGGGGTGGCGGCGTGGCGGGTGTGGGGGTGTCGCACGGCGAGAGCGTGTGGGGCGTGGTGTTCGAGCTCACCGACGAGCACCTGGCCTCGCTCGATCGCTATGAGCACTTCGTGGGCCCGGGCAACCAGCACAATCTCTATGACCGCGAGACCGTGTCCGTCCACCTCGTGCGCGCCGATGATGGCTCGTTCCCGCGCCGGCTACACGCATCCATCTACCTGGCGCGGCCGTCGAACCCGTCGCCACCGTCGCGACGCTATCTCGACGCCATCCTCGGCGGGGCCAGGCATCACAAGCTCCCCGAGGACTACGTCGCCAGGCTCGCCGCCACGCCCGTGGTGGGCTGACACGCAGCGCGGGAGACGACCACGTGAACATCTCACTGGTCGGGCGCACATGAGCACATCGCTCGTCGGGCGCTCGCTCGCCCGCTACCGCGTCGTGGAGCGGCTGGGTGAGGGCGGCATGGGCGTGGTGTACCGCGCCTGGGATGAACGGCTCGAACGCGATGTCGCGCTGAAAGTGCTGTCGGCGCGCGTGCTCGAGCAGCGCGACGCCAGCGCGCGGCTGCGCGAGGAAGCCCGCACATTGTCGCGCCTCGACCATCCCGGCATCGCCACCGTGCTCGACTTCGATGCGCACGACGACATCGAGTTCGTGGTCATGGAGTTCGTGCGCGGCCAGACGCTGGCCGAACGCATCGCCAAGGCCCCACTCGCAGAGCCCGAAGTGCTCGAATCGGGTTCGCAGCTGTGCGACGCGCTCGAGGCCGCGCACGAGCAGGGAGTGGTGCACCGCGGTCGCCGATGCGATCCTGCATCGGCCGGCCGAGCCGCCCTCGCGGCGACAGCCCGGCGTGTCCGAAGGGCTGGACGCGGTGGTGCTCTGCTGTTGCGAGAAGCGCCCGGAAGATCGCTACGCCAGCGCGCGCGAGCTGGGCGACGACCTGCGCCGTCTCGCGGCGGGTGCGAGCGTCGCCAAGCCGGCCCGCAGGCAGGCGCGCACGCTCGCCGTGCTGCCGTTTCGCGACACCACTCCGGGGCCGAGCGGTTTCGCCGACGCGCTCGGCGAGGCGCTCACCGCATGGCTGGCGTGCTGCGACGGCCTACGTGTCGTCTCGCGCACGTCGGCGCTGCGCTTTCGCGGCTCCGACCGGCCATTGCGCGAGATCGCGCGCGAGCTGGGCGCGGACGCGGTGGTGGAAGGCTCGACGTGGGAGGTCAACGGACGCGTGCGCGTGACCGCGACACTCATCGATGCGGCGCGTGAGGAGCACCTGTGGGTGGGGCGCTTCGAGCACGAGCTCACCGACGTGCTCGTCGTGCAGGACGAGCTGGTGGAGGCGATCGGCCGTGCCGTACGCGAGCGGCTCGATCCGGAACACGCGGGCCCTGGTCGTGGGGCCGAGCCGGATCCGGCGGCGAAGGCGGCCTACCTGCGCGGCCGTAGACAATGGAACAAGCGCACGCGCGAGGGCATCGAGCTGGCGATCCGCCACTTCGAGGAGGCGATCGACCACGATCCCACGCACGCGCCGTCGTTCTCCGGGCTCGCCGACTGCTATGCCATCCTGGCACCGTGGCTGCCGCCGCGGCTCGGCTACCAGAAGGCGAAGGCTGCGGCGAGGCGCGCACTCGAGTTGAATCCCGCACTCGCCGAGGCCCACACGTCTCTGGCATTCGCGCAGTTGTTCGGCGACTGGGACTGGACCGCGAGCGAGGCGGGCTTCCGGCGCGCCATCGCGCTGGACCCGGGCTACGCGACGGGGCACCAGTGGTACGCCGAATACCTCACGGCGCTGGGACGGTTCGACGAGGCGCTGGTCGAGGCGCGCGCAGCGGCGGTGCTCCTGCAGGACGACGACCCGCGCATTCGCACGGGGCTGGCGTGCGCGCTGGTGCTTGCTGGGCGGAGCAATGAGGCGCGCGAGGAGCTGGCAAAGCTTGCGGCAATGCGGACGGCGCGGCACGTGCCGTCCTATGCGCTGGCGGGGCCGCTGGCACTGGCGGGCGACCTCGATGCAGCGTTCGCGAAGTTGGAGGAGGCTTTCGTAACGCGGGATCGCGCGATGGTCTGGCTGCGCGTCAATCCTCGGTTCGATCCGTTGCGGGGCGATGCGCGCTACGACGCGCTCGTGGAGCGCATGAGGTTTCCTTCGTAGGGGATCCTGCTGTGCTTCGTTGACATAGCCGCTCGGCCCGTCGCCTACGACGGTGCGAGTCCGCGCATTCGCTCCTACTCCAGTGCAGCGACAGCGGGAGCAGCGATTGCCCGCACCAGCGTCCGCAGATCCGGCTTTCGGTCACACCCCCCGCCCGCCTGCGACGTACCGGGTGTCCAGGCTTCCCGGACTCGCCCGAACGGACGAGCAGGGAAGCCCCCGAATCTGAAGCTGAAGGAGGCACACCATGCTGCGCCGCTTGATGCTCGCCGTCCTCGCGCTCTGCGCGTTCCTCGCCCTCGAAGGTTGTGGTGCAAGCCGCCTGACGGCCCCGCAGGCCGCCAATGGTTCGAATCCTCCGGTCGTCGGCAACAGTGATCCGGTCACCCAGCCCGTCGGTGGTGGCGGCGAAGCTCCTCCGACCGAAGATCCGCGGCTCCCCGGTGGACACCTGACCGATGGCCGCACGGACGACGGCGGCGGCTCGTCCAACGGTGGGATCAATACCGGTGGAAGCGTGATCGAGGCCGACTCGCTGACGGTGAGCCTGGA
>JAYVCN010000418.1:0-11041 GCA_043749875.1 Candidatus Eiseniibacteriota bacterium
TGGCCCCGGGCACGGGACGCGATTCGATGCGCGACAGGTTCACCCCGCGCTCGCCGAAGCGCACCAGCACCTGCCCGAGCGCGCCGGGCTGGTGCGCGAGCGTGAGCAGCAGCGTCGTGCGGCACGGCACGTCGGCTGTGCACGGGCGGGCCTCGCGTGCCACCTCCACGAAGCGCGTGAAATTGCCGGCCTGGGTCTGGATGCCGCGTTCGAGCACCTCGAGCCCGTACACGCGCGCCGCGGTCTCGCTGGCGATGGCCGCCACGCTGCGGTCGCCGCCGTCGCGAACCCGGTGCGCGGCGCCGGCGGTGTCGAACGACTCTCTCACCCGCACGCCCGGAAGCGCGCGCAGGAACACCTCGCATTGCGCCAGCGCCTGTGCGTGCGAGATCACGGTGCGTACCTGCTCCAGATGCGTGCCGGGTAGCACCAGCAGGCAGTGCTCGACGCGGCTCACCACCTCGGCGTTCAGCCGCAGTCCCAGTTCGGCAACCAGGTCGTAGGTCTCGGGCACGCTGCCCGCGGTGGTGTTCTCCACCGGCAGCAGCGCCACGTCCACGCTGCCGTCACGTACCGCCTCAGCGGCGCCGCGGAAACTGTCGTAGCCGGTGAGGAGTGCGCCGCCGGCACGTCCGGCATACTGGCGTTGCGCGGCAAGGTGGCTGTAGGCGCCCTCGACGCCTTGGTACGCGACCCGCAAGGGCGCGCTCGCCAGCTCGTGCACGAACGCCTGCTGGCGCGCCACCGACATCTCCATGATGACGCGGTAGAGCCGTTCGCACTCGTGCGGGTCCAGCCCGATCCCGGTGGCGGCCTGTCGCAACCGCTGCAGCACCTGGTCTTCGCGCAACGGATCGCGAAACGGTGAGGCCGCGGCGAGCTTGGCGCTGGCGATACCGTCAGCGAACCGCATGCGCTCAGCCAGCAGACCGAGCAGCTTGCGGTCGAGCGCCTCGATGGCATCGCGCAGGGTGGCCAGGTTGGGTTCGGTCACGCGCGCAACATAGCGCGCGCTGGCCCCGGCGCGGTAGCCGCTATCGCAGCACCACCCACGGCCGTGTGCGTACTTCTCCGGCACCGGTGCGCAGCACCAGCAGGTAGCGCCCGGGCGGCAGACGCGGCAGGTCGAACGCCAGCCGCTGCGCCCCGGCCGCGAGCTGCGCGCGCGGGGATCCCGCGACGCGGCGGCCGAGTGGGTCGAGCAGCGTCATCTCGACCGCGTCGGCGCGAGGCAGGCGGAACGAGACTCCCAACCTACTTGGGAGGCGGCTGGGGTTGGGCACCACGGGATCCAGCTCGGCCGCGACCGGGCGTGACGGCGGCCCGCCCGCGTCCAGCACCGGTGGGTTGCCGATCTTGATGACGATGGGCTGCTTCACCAGCGTGTCCACGACCGGTCCTCCCAGGTAGAACGCGGTCCCGGCGCCGAACGTCACCGTGGTCCACGCATCGCCGGCGGCGGCGGTGAAGCGCACGCGGTAGAGCGTGCCGGGCCCGGTCACCGACACGCCATTGCACATGATGACCAGCGTGCACACGAGCGAGTCGGGAGTGGACGAGAACAGGTGGAACGGCGAATTGGTGAGGCACGCCGACGTCATGAGCGCGCCGCGCTGCGCGCTGAGCGGTGACATGGGCGTGTTGGTGAGCCGGGCCAGGTCGAAGCGGACGTCGAGGTCGAACGCGTTGAACGGCGGGCTCGCGTCACGCAGGACCAGGTCGAGCGTGAACGTCTGCCCCGGCGACACGGCCACGGTGTCGGCGGCGCCTGCCAGCGTGTAGCGCGCGGCGCGCGCCGCACTGCACGTCAGCGCCAGTATGCCCAGCGCGCACGCGAGCACGCGCAGCCTAGGCAACGGCCGGTTCATCGGTAGCGTGCCTTCACGCGGCCCCAGCTCGCGGACCGCGTGGGCACCGGGCCGATGATGTGGATGAGCGCGCCCGCGCACGAGGGTGCGAGCTGTGCATTGTTCGAATCGCGCAGGTCGCTGCTCAGGCAGTTCACCGTCGCGTTGCCCTGTGTGTGCGAGGCGAAGCGCAGGAACGCCACCACGCCCGGGCCAGAACCCGTGCCGGTGAGTCGCGCGGCGTCGTACCACACCGAATCCGGCGGCGCGGTCACGTCCGGGAGCACGAAGTCCACCACGCTGCCACTCAGCCCGACGATCGCGTCGCCGACCTGCGCGGACGTGAACGTGAGCCGGCCGGGTGTATAGCCGTAGATGAGATCGGCACCCTTCAAGTCGGGCACCGCGTCGACCAGCACGCGCAGCGTGAACGGGTCGCCCACCGTCACGGTCGTCTCGGCCGGAGCGATGGTGAGCGATACCGCGCGCCCGGACGAAGCGCATGCGAGAGACAGAAGCAATACCGCGACGGACCACATGGGCAGAGCAGGGCGCTTCATCGGGATCCTCGGGGGTGGCCTTCATTGTCTCATCGCGGCACGGTCAGGAGTATCGCGATTCCGGCTGGTGCCGGGGCCACGGCGGGGGGCACCTGGCCCCCCGCCGCTCCCGGGTGGATCAGGGCACCAACAGCACGCGGCGGGTCAGCCGCTGGCCATCGGCTTCAAGCCGCATGAGGTAGACGCCCGGCGCCATGCGCGCGCCAGTGTCCCCGCGGCCATCCCACTTCACGAGCCGCACACCGGCCGGCTGCATCCCGTGCATCACCTGCGCGATGTGGCGGCCGGACAGGTCGTACACCGCGAGCGAGACCTCGCCATCGTGACGCAACGCGAGCTCGATCGTGGTCTCGCGGCTGAACGGGTTCGGCGAGGCCGGACCCATCGCCGTGCGCGCCGGGAGCGAGTTGCCGGCCGGCGCGGTCAGGAACCCGAGCGCGACCGTACGGTTGTCCTTATCGCGCGCCAGCGCCGAGGCCAAGTGGATGGCCGCGTCACCCGCCGCCTTCACGCGGAACATTGCACGCGCGACAAGGCCGCGGCCGCTGATGGCCTCGTCCGTGCCGAGCAGCGCCACATCCACGTTGCCCGGCTTCGACGACAGCACGACTGAAGGCACGTGCTGTGCGGTCAGCAGCTCACCGGCTTCGACACCGGCCGGTTCCACGATGGCCGGGTCGTAGGCGAGCTCAACGCTCAGTCCCTTCACCGTGCCCTGCGTGGCCAGCTGCAGGCCCACGGCGAACGTCTCGCCCACGGCCGGCAGCTCGGGCAACTGGATCTCCAGCTGGTCCCCGCCTGCCTTGGCCGCCGGCTTCGCGGCCAGCGCCGGCGCACTCACCGTGCCGTAGTTGATGGCGAACATCATCAGGTCCTCGAACTGGACGCGATTGTCCGTGGTCGGACGCGCGTTCGTCGAGAAATCCGTCGTCGGACCCACGTCGAGGTAGTTGAATGGATCGTTCAGCGCCAGCGTGATGCCGTAGTGGATGCCGAGATCCGACACGTCGGCCGTGTTCACCAGGTTATTGCCGCGCTGCAGACCCACCACCGGCTGCACGTCGCCGAGGTGGTAGTTGAGCGTGCCGCCCGTGCGGTTGGACACCGCCGAGATGTTGCCGCACGCGTCCTTCACGAACGCGACGTAGTAGTAGAAGTCGCGCGCCGTGGTCTCGTCAGCGTAAGTCACAGGGCCGGTCACCGTGGCGGCCAGCGTCCAGCCGGCCGGCGGGTAGGACGGCGTGGCCGGGGCGGCGCCACCCAGATCGTCGTACTCGGGATAGAACCCGAAGCCCTTCCGATACAGCAGCACGCTCGCACCGGCTTCCACCGCCGGCCACGACACGTTGATCTTCGTCGTGCCATCCGCGTCATTGCCGGTGTGCTGCTGCGTCGCGGACAATGCTGCGATCGCGGTGGGCGCGGTGTTGTCGATGCTCACCGATGCCGGCGCTCCCGCCGTGCCGGCCACCGCGCCGTTGGCGCAGTCGCGCAGCGTCACGGACGTGATCGTCACCGTGCCCGTGGCGCTCGGCAGCAGGCTGCCGAGGTTGAGCGTGAACAGCGTGCCGCTCGCCGCGGTGGCGCCGCACGGCAACCCGAGGATGGAGCCGTCGATGGTGTACGAACCACCCCCATTGCTCACCACCTGGAACTGCGTGCTGCCCACGCTGCTCAAATACGTGCCCTCGCCCACCGGCGCGCAGAACGTCAGTCCGGCCGACAGTTGCACGTCGATGCTGAACGCCCGCAGTCCGTCGGAACTGGTGCGCGCGATGTTGACCGGCACCTGCACGCACGGGTTGGCCGGCGTGACGCAGCTGACCGGTGACACGGGCGTGATGGTGTTATCCGCGGGTGGCGCGAAGCCGCAACCCGCGTTGGCGTCCGTACCCGCGATGAGCCAGGGCGTGTAATCCACGGCCCCCGCCACCGGGTTCGCGCCGCCCACGCCAGGGCCCCCCGCGTTGCCCCACCAGTTGAGCTCGGCCGTATGTGAGCCGAGGCCGCCGATGTAGCCGTCCGTGACGTTGGCGGTGATGGCGTTGTGGTTCGCGTTCACGGTCGGACCGCCGGTTGTGCCGTCGGCGAGAATGCCGTAGCCCCAGTTGGTGATCTCCATGTGGCTCACGTTCACCACCATGCCGCCACCCTCGGTGTAGGCCTCGACACCTTCCGAAGCCGGCGTGCCGGGCCCGGTAAGGCAGCCGCCGTCGAAGGTGACGGTGAACAGGCTGGCGGTGGCGCTGGCCGGCGCGCGCACGGCGCTGGCCTGGTCGTCGTAGGCCTGCGGCAGCGGGCGCACGTGCGCGGCATCGCCGGTGCCCAGCTGCTGCGCGATGCTCGCCGACTGGTTGTAGGTCAGGACGCCCCAGGCGCCGATACCGCCGCCGAACGGCGTGGTCGTGTTCGTGCCGAGCATCTGCCCGTTCGTGTCGATGTAGTAGGTGCCGGACTGGCAGCCGGTCACCGTGCCGCCCGACACGTTCACCGTGCCCGCGGCGAAGAACAACTGGCCCGTGGCGGTGAACGACGGGCCGGTGTAGTACGTCCCGGACACGGCGCAGTTCGTCACCGTGCCGCTGGCGCCTGACGAGATCTGGATGCCGTTCTGTGCGGTGAGTGCGGTGGGGCCGGCGCCCGTGACCGTGCAGTCGTGCACGTTCACGGAGTAGCCCGTACCGGTGAACACGGTGCCGTTCTTCTGGAAGTCCAGGATGCGCGTCCCGCCCATCTCGAGCGAGAACGCGCTCGTGTTCGTGCCGCCGAACACACCCACGCCGGCCTGGACGCCGTCGAGCGGCGTACTGCGCACGCGCAGCACGTCGCAGTCCAGAAGCTTGCCGCCGGCGTTCCAGTACGCCACGCCCTGGATGCGGTTGTTCGCGTTGCCGGCGCCATTGCCGTCCACCGTGAAGTCACGCACCACGACGTTCGACGCGTTCTGAACGGACACCACCGGCTTGTTGGGGCCCGAGGTGGTGAACGTCGTCGCCAGCGCCGCGGGGCTGAGAATGGTCGTGGACGCCCGGCCCGCGCCGAGGATGGACAGGTTCTTGCCATTCACCACGACCTGTTCCGTGTAGCTGCCCGCCGCGACGTTGATCGTGCCGCTCGGGATGGCCGCATTCACGGCATCCTGGATCTTCGCGAACGCGTTGTAGCCGATGAACTTCCCGGGCGCGACCTCGCTGCCCACGCCGGCCGGCGCCCAGTCGTCGTCCACGTAGAGCGGGTCCACTGCCGCTTCCAGATTGATGACGTAGCTGTCGCCGTTGTTGAGCGCGACCGTGATGCCGTCGAGATAGCCGTCGAAGGCCGACCAGGCGCTGCCGGTCTGGAAGCTGAGGTACTTCACCCGCTGCGCGGCGTAGTTGATCGGCGTGGAACTCGCCGTCCCCGCGGTCGGATTGCCCGGCCAGGTGGACCAGGTGATGGGTCCGGCCTGGATCTGGGCCAGCGTGGGTGCGCCATAGAAGCCGGCGTTGCCCGAGTTGTTGTGATCGGTGAACGTGAGCGGGTCGGCGCCGCCAGTCGTCCACGTGTTCCACACGTCGTACACGGGCACGTACGGCTGCGAAGTCTTCAGGTAGGGCTCGGCGTTCAGGCGCTGCTCGTAGAAGCCGTGCGCATACGGCCCCGCGCCGGGACCTCGCGTGTAGATCGCCATGAAGTAATCGAGCGGCGAAGCGTTCGCGTGATTGCGCGTGTGATAGGTCACGGACGCGATGTCACTCACGAACAACGGCGTGCCGAACGTGACGTCCGGGCTGATATAGGTCTCAGCCTTCGGTCCGGGCAGGAGCTTCCACCACGAACCGCTGCCGGCGAACGCCTGCGCGTTCGTGGGCGTGAACGAAGAAGCGCTCGCGTAGCCCGCGCCGAGCACGACGTTATGCACCACCGCGTGCGCGGTGCCCGCCACGGCCAGCAAGGCCAGCGAGGTGAGCGCGACACGGGCGCGCGTGAGCGCACGCGTGAGATTCGAGGAACCCGGGTACACGACGGTCATGGAAGCGACCTCCATACCTGTAAGCGACCGACGCAGTGCGTGTGTGCGGCCGGAGTCGCCAGCACGCCACACGCGGTGACCGGCACCCTGCTCCCGAAGACAGACCGCGGCTGCGACATGAAAACCAGTGCCCGCGGCACACGCCGAGCGTGTGTCGAGAAACGATGGATGGACCGATGGGAACCTGAGCTGTTCACCACGGACCTCGCCACACGGGGGGTTGGACGTGGGGTCGCGCGGGGCCGGCCCGGGGCGTGACGGCACTGCGGCCGATGGGGCGGCCACAGTCACGCTTCGGTTGCATCGGCGAAGAGCGAGCGCTCGCGGCCTCGTCTCAACTCGCCTTCGCGACCGGCACAGGGAAAACTAAACCTGAACGTGCAGGCGAATCAAGAACGATTCACATTCTCGATGATGCTGCGTCGAAAGTGGTACTGCGACTCGGAGCGTCTCGTCGCGAGGCGGTCGCCACATCCTTAAGGGCTCAGGCGCCCAGATGCGAGTCGCGACACGCTTATCCGCGTCGCGGGCTGGCAGAGTGCTTTCGGGAGCTTCGCGGTGGGAGCTGGCTCGCGTCACCGCGCCTGCGAGTTCTCGATGGCCGCGACCGCCCGCATCGGATCGGAGCCGACGCTGGTCTGCTGGTGCACGATCAGCCCGCCACGGTCGAGCACGGTCACGAGACTGGAGTGGGTGTAGTTGCGGCCATCCCCTTTCCCATAGGCGAACCCGAGCACGGCGGCGAGCTCTCGGGTGTCCGACTCGGTGCCCCGCAGCAGCGTCCAGCGCTCCGCGTCCAGGCCCATCCGGTCCCTGAATTCGCGCAGCGCCTCCGGCGTGTCGTGTTCGGGGTCGATCGTGACCAGGACGAAATGCGTCCCGGTGCGCGCGCTCCCGCGCATGGACGCGTCCATGGCCTTCAAGTCGTGTACCAGCGTCGGGCACAGGGACGTGCAGCGCGTGAACACCATCGCCAGCACCTCGGTGGTGCCGTCCAGGTCCTTGAGCCGCACCTGTTCGCCACGGTCCGTCGTCCACACCGATTCGAGCTGGTAGAGCGAAGCACCGCTCAGGGCCTGCGCGCTCGTGGTCGCGACGGCCGCGGCACGGCCGGATCCCAGGAATTGCCGTACGGTCGCGGACCGGTCCAGGTTGGAGGCGCCGACGGCGAGCACGGAGAGCGTCAGGAACATCCCCCAGCAGCATGGTCCCGATCTCATCGCGCGTCCTCCGACAGGTCCTTCGCGCAGCGGAACCCGAGGTTCTTGAGTGTGTAGTTCGCTTTCAAGCTGCTGCGGAACGAGAAGCGAAGGAAACCGGCATAGTCCCTGGCATCGTTGGCGCGGAACCCATCGCCACAGAACAGGCTGGCGTTGGATTCATCCGGCGAGGGGCTGGAGACCATCAGTTGGTTGAAGTCGGACGTCCACTCCCAGACCTCGCCGAACGCGAGCCCGGGCACGCGGCCGCGGCCCATCGCGAATCGCAGCGACGCACTCGAGCCAGCACTCGGGCGGGGCCGCACGGCCTCGGCGAGGCGGATCGGCGAGGATCGCGTCGCGTCCCCCTCGGCCGCCCACTCCCACTCCACCTGCGTGGGCAGGCGCTTGCCCTCGCACTCGCAGTACGCCTTGGCCGCGAACCACGACACGCTCGTCACCGGCTCGAGCGCCGTCACGGCCGGCACGCGATCCCCGTTCCAGCCTGCGAGGTAGCCGCTCTCGGCGTAAAGCTGCCGGATCTGCGACTTGCGCCAGCGTGGCTCACGGGCGAGGAAGGCTGCGAAATCAGCACAAGTGACCGGCGCGCGATCGAGAAGGAATGCCTGGACCGGGATGGGCGCGGTTCCGTTCTTACCCTTGAAGAAAGGCTGGTAGGTCCCAGCCGGCACGCGAACCATCGCGTTCTCATCCGCACTGGCGTGTGCCGCGGATGGCCTCCCGGCGGCCAGCATCAGCATGCCAGCCGCCAGGCAGGACAGCGCCCGCACGATCCGTGCGTTCGAAGTCATGGATCGAATCACTTCCGCTCGGAGCCGTAATCGGAACCACGGCCGCGGGTTCCCTTGCTCTCGTTCTCGGCGACCGCTCCAACGCCCTTGTGCGCCGCACCGGCACGCACAGCCGCTACCTCAGCGACGGACACCATCTCGCCCTTGTTGCCGAAGCTGTTGCGCACGTAGGTCAGCGCGCTGGCGATTTGGCGATCCGTGAGGCCCAGGTCCGGCATCTCGGCGTTGAACATCGCGCCGTTCACCTTGACCTCGCCCTTCAACCCGTGCAGCAGGATGCCCATGGCGCGCTGCTTGTCCGCCATGAGGAAGTCGGAATGCGCGAGCGGCGGGAACACGCCCGGCAGCCCTTTGCCATCGTGCTGGTGGCAGTTGATGCAGATGTTGGCGTAGACCGCCCCGCCCTGCGCCATCAGCTCGGGCATGGTCATCGGCGTGCCCGGCTCGGGCTCGGCCGCTGCGGCCTCCGTGGTGCGATCGAGGTGCGTGCCCGGGTCGTAGGTCGAGACAGCCGTCTGGCCGGTGTAGATCGAGGAGTTCTCCTCGCCCGTCACCACCAGCTGGCCCATGGCGCCCTTGTTGAACGCGCGGAACATCGAATGGTCCACGAGCGTGTACTGGCCGGGGACCTCGGCCGTGAACTCCGTCATGGCCGACCCGCCCACCGGGATCATGGTCGTCTGCACGTTGTGTTGATTGACGTTGATGCCGCCCTCTCCGTAAACGTTTTCGAAGATCGCGCCGACGATGTGGAACGAGGACACAAGCGAAGGTCCTGCGTTGCCCAGGTACAGGCGCACCTTCTCGCCGACCCTCGCCTTGAGGGCATTGTCGCCCATCAACGCGCCGACCCGGCCGTTGAATACGACGTATTCGGGCTGTTCCTTGAATGCCTTCTCCTGCGAGAACTCCTGCAGCCCGGGCTCACCGAAGGCGCCCTTGGTGTAGAACTCGCCCTGGACGACGTAGAACTCGCGGTCCACCTTGGCCATGCCGCCACGTGGTTCCACGAGGATCAAGCCGTACATCCCGTTCGAGATGTGGATGCCGGCGGGGGCCGCGACGCAATGGTAGAGGTAGAGTCCCGGCCGGCAGGCGCGCCAGGTGAATACCGCGGTGTGGCCGGGAGCGATGAACGATGCCTCGCCGCCGCCGCCGGGGCCGGTGCAACCATGGAAGTCGATGTTGTGGGCCAGTTGGTTGTCGGGATGGTTGCTGAAGTGCGTCTCGACCAGATCGCCTTCGCGCACGCGGATGAACTTGGCCGGCGTCTCGTCACCGAACGACCAGTACAGATACTGCACGCCGTCGGCCAGGGTCTTGATGTGCTCCTTGACCTCGACGTTCAGGATGACCCGCGTGGCGTGGTGGCGCGTGATCGGGGCGGGGACGTTCGGAGCCGACGCGGTCCGCGCGATCTCCCGTCCCTCGATGGGTTCATGGGAAGGATCGTAGGCGAGTTCGGCACCGTGCACGCGATTGTTGTAAATCATCGCGATCGGCGCCAGGCAGAGCCCGAGGCCCAGCCAGAGCATTAATTTCTTGGACCCGGTGCGCACTGAGGCCTCCATAGAAAAGCAGGGCGTTGACGAAACTATCTGGAATGGCGGCAGGGCGCAGGGCAGAACTGAAAGTTAACCTCAGCGCGTGTGGCCAACAAGGAAAATCCGTGTTTCGTATAGTCATGGGCGCCTTTTTTGATCATATTAATATTGCGTTTCGCAATAGCGAACACGACTGCACGCGCTGTTTGCTGTCGAGCACCAAGAGTTCGCCCCGGGGTGACTGGTGGTCGACAAATCGTGGCCGTGACGCCGCATTTTCCAACCACCGGGTAGGCGGTCAGCGGTCGGGCCCGCGCGCATGCGTCCACCGTGTTTATCGTAGCAACGCAAAGCGTACGCCTTGCTAAATCGGTCCGCGGGCGGGAGGGGAGCTAGCCCGAGGGGCTGCGCCGCTGTCGCGTGTTGGCACGCACGGTCCTGCCGGGTCCGCTCGCAACTGCCGCAGGCGGGCTGCCGATGACGCGCCGCGCGAGCGCCGTGAGTGCGAGCGAACGGCTGCCGGGCACGGCCCAGCGCGTATGTGAACTCGCCCGCGGGAGCTGCCCGACCAGCTCCGCGCGCCACACCTCGACGGTGATCGAGCGATGGGTGATGACGTGCCTGAGCCGGGTTCCGGTGTCGATGAGCCGGGCCTTGATCCCCAGGCCCTCGAGGGCCCGGGCCAGCGGGGCATGCGCCCCACGACCTGGGGCAATTTCCAGCCCCGGCGGCTCCCACATCCCGTCGAGCAGCACACCCTTGCGGCGCACCACGAGGGTGCGACCGCGCCTCTGCAACACGGCGATCGCCCGCCGCACGCTCACCGGCACGCGTCGCTCAGCCGCGGGCGGGAAACGCTCCTGGCGCCCCAGCGCGAACGCCCGGCACTGCCCGCGAACAGGGCACACGCCGCAGCGGGGCGCGCGCGGCGTGCATACGGTGGCGCCGAGTTCCATCACAGCCTGGTTCCAGTCGCCAGTATCTGTCCCCGCTCGCCGCGCTCGGCCGCCCCGATCTGCGCCTGGGGCAGCCCGGGGCGAGCCTGCGCGGGTGGCCCCGGGCAGCAG
>JAYVCN010000419.1:0-2721 GCA_043749875.1 Candidatus Eiseniibacteriota bacterium
CCGCCCGAGGCCAGCACGCGGCTGCCGCCCTGCACCAGCAGCGCCGCGAACTCGGCGGCACCGGTCCTGTCGGACAGCGACAGCAATGCCGCGCGCGGCCAGCCCACGATGCCGGTGGATGCAGCCGAGGCGTGCGGCGTGGGGTGGGACATGTTCACCGCTCGCTCCCCGACAGCCTGCGGATCGCCTCGAGGTAGCGCTCCTGCGTCTTGGCCACGACGACCGCGGGCAGGGCCGGGGCGGGCGGCTCGTGGTTCCAGCCGCTCGCGTCGAGCCAGTCGCGCACGAACTGTTTGTCGAAGCTCAGCAGGCGACCCGCCTCGTACTCGGCGCGATCCCAGTAGCGCGAAGAGTCCGGCGTGAGCGCCTCATCGATGAGCGTGTACTGGCCGTCGATGAGCCCGAACTCGAACTTGCTGTCGGCCAGCACCAGGCCGCGCGTCCACGCGTGCGCCCGCGCCGCCTCGTAGATCGCGAGCGAGCGGTCGCGCAGCGCCACTGCCGTATCGCGGCCGACGCTCGCGCTCATGCGCTCGAACGAGATGTTCTCGTCATGCCCGTGATCATTCTTCGTGGCGGGTGTGAAGATGGCGGGCTCGAGCCGCGAGCCGTCCTTCAGGCCGACCGGCAGCGCCAGGCCGCACACGGTGCCGCTTGCCTGATACTCCTTCCAGCCACTGCCCGTCAGGTAGCCGCGCACGACGCACTCGATGTCGATGCGTTCGGCGCGCCGCACGAGCTGCGCGCGGGCGGCGAGTTGGTCGGCGCGCTCGCGAAACGGCGAGGGGAACGTGTGCGGGTCGTCGCTCACCAGGTGGTGCGGCGCGGCCTCGGGCAGCGACGTCATCCAGAACGCCGAGATGCACGACAGGATCGCGCCCTTGCCGGCGATGGGCGTGGGCAGCACCGAGTCGTACGCCGACAAGCGGTCGCTGGCGACCATCACATAGTGGTCCGGACCAGCATGGAACACCGTGCGGACTTTTCCCCGGCGGAACACGGAAGCGCCGGGCACATCGGGATCGGCCACGGCCTGCGCGGCCTCGAGCAATCGCGGATCGATGACGATGGGAGCGGTACTGTTCATGATGCGTCCTCCTGCCGCCTCTCGGGACGGCTGTTCGGTGAACCGCTGCGCTAGCCGTAGGAGCTACCGGGTGCACGGGAAAGGCACTGTGTTGAATCGCATCGCTTCGCGCAAGGCGGCTTTGACGAGTGCTCAGCTGCGGAACGTGCTGAAGCCTAGCTTACACTTCCGAGCTACCCGCTGGGGCCCCAGTCCGCCGCGCGCTTCCGCCCACGCTCCGGATGCCCGCAAGCCGGCTTTGGCCCTCGCCGACAAGAGATGCTGCGCTTGATGGAGCATGCGCCAAGATCGGCCTTTCCGAATCGACTTTCGCCTGTCCACCGGAACGGCACGACTCCCCGGTGCCGTCATGGAGCGCTGCTCGCCACGGGTGCGGCCTTCGACTGTGTCGCCCTGCACCGAGCCCGCTCGCGCTTCCCGGCCATGAACTCGTGGCCGTATACCAACCCTGCCGCGTACTGGTTATGAGCTCGACAGAGAAGCCTGATCCCCGCCACGGTCGCCTCCCCTCCGCGCGCGACCGGCTCCACGTGATCGAATTCGACGCTGGCGCGCTCTTCACAACGTCTCCCAGTGTCGCTCACGAACGTGCATCGTCCGCCATCGCGCTTCCAGACTGCGCGCTGGACTTCGGCGGGGATATGTCGGCTGTTCGTGCTGCCGCGCATCGGGCGCGCGTGAGCGCAGTCCGCGAACTTCTGCTTCTTGAGCCGGACCCACCTTCGGTGGGTGCCCCCATCTCGCGCAGGGCTCGCTGGAGTACAGCCTCGACATCGCCAGCGGGCACGGCATGGCCGAGCAGCTCCCGCGCTTCGCGCAGCAGATCGTGCGTGACCTGGCCCATCGTAAGCTGCAGCGCGAACCGACCGGGCGAGGACGGAGTGAGTCTCGGACGCGTCGCGGGCGGCATCGCGGGCGGCATCGGAAGTGGCTCCGCCCGGACCGTCATATTCGGCTCGACCGATGGGACTACTGGCTCTAGAGCCAGTGGCTCCATGCAAGCCGGCGCATTCGGGCTGATCGATGGAACCACTGGCCGTACGGCCAGCGCATCTTTGGCGGCCGGTACAGCGATCGCCCGCACCAGCGTCGGCAGGTCCGGCTTCGGGAAGCGCTCGGCCAGCAGAAGCTCGATTTGAGCCTTGGTCCTATGCGTGGCCGCTGCCAGCAGTCCGTCCACTGTCTCGACACTCAGGTGCGGCGTGAGCAGCAACACAGAGGTCAGATTGAGCCGGCCGTCCGCGATCGCGTGGAAGATGGCGGGGAACCGCCGCGCGGTGCGCGCGACGCGTATGCGCCTGAACGCCGTCTCCTCGGACATGTGCAGCTCGTGCACGCAGTGGAGGTACATCGAGGGGAACGCCGTCGGCAGGTAGAGCTCACGTTCATCCACCTCGGCGATATGGGCCAGCATGGTGGCGGTTGTGGAGCGTTCCTGCGCGACGATGACGGCGAGGTCGCGCAGCAGGACGGGACCGGCGACGTGCTTCAGCGAGTAGCTGTGCATGGCGGGACTCCGCGGTGTGGGTGCACATCGCGGGGGCAGCGCAATTCATAGCATGAACCTTCGCGGCGTCCGTGCGTGCGCGTAGAGCGCGCAACGCGAACCACGACAGGAACTTTTCGCAATGCAC
>JAYVCN010000420.1:0-10433 GCA_043749875.1 Candidatus Eiseniibacteriota bacterium
CTGCCAGCACTGCCACGTGCTCGGTCACTGGGCCGACGAGGACAAGCACACCAAGCAGATCGCACGCGACTTGATGACCATGAGCGCTCGCATCAACGACGAGCTGCTGCCGGCGATCAAGAACATCAAGAGCGACAAACCGAGCATCAACTGCGGCACGTGCCACCACGGCATCGCGCCGCCCGGGCAATGGGCCGATGGGCTGGGGCGGACCGCCCGGCGGGCCTGGGGGGCGTCACTAGTTCTTGACGTGGACCGTATCCACCGCGCACGAGCGGGCAGTCCGCGCGTGCGCGGTTTGATTTTCTGTACGAATTCGATTGACGGGTCTCCGGACCACCTCTGGCCGTGATCCTCGGCGCACTCGCTGTTCTCGCACAGGCGCGCGTGGCGTGGATGCTGACGGCCTCGCCATGTCGCGTTGAGAAAATCTATCGTCGCAGTGCGCGTCTCGAGCCCTGCGTCGATGTGAGAGCGCCGAAATGGCGTGTGCTTCAATGAACGTGCCCCCGCGACTGACCCTAGCCGCGGAGTCCCGCCATGCAGAGTTATTCGTTCGGCCATCTGAGCAACGACGTCACCTGGAATAGCTACGTAGCCGCCGAGTTGCACGAGACCGGCCGCACCGCCATGACCCTTGCTCTGCTCGCCGAGGTGGACGAGCGCAGGCTCTATCTGCCCGCGGGGTATATCTCCATGGTCGACTTCTCGGTGCGCAAGCGGGGCCTGACCGAGGACATGGCCTGGCTGCGCATCCGCGTCGCACGCAACGGCCGGATGTTCCCCGCCATCTTCCCGGCACTGGCCGATGGCCGGTTGAACCTCACCTCTGTGTTGCTGCTGGCCCCGAAGCTGACGCCGGAGAACGCCGAGGAACTGCTGGCTGCCGCGGCCGGGAAAACGAAGGACGAACTCAAGCTGATGCTCGCCGAGCGCTTCCCGCGGCCGGACCTGCCGACATTGGTCGAGCCGCTCAGTGTGAATGGCGAAACAGCGGACTCGCCAACATCTCAACTGGGTCTGGACCCAGTAGGTACCCTCCAGAGCTCGCCAACGACCGTTCGGATGGATCCACTTCCCGTGGGCGCAAGACTCGAGCCACGCTCCGCCGGGCGGTATACGCTGCACTGCGCCGTGGACCAAGAGACGAACGAACTGTTGCGCTACGTCCAGTCGCTGCTTGGTCACACCCTGCCCTCGGGCGATGTCGGGGAGATCCTCAAGCGCTCACTGCGCGTGCTGGCGCATGAGCTCGAGCAGCAGAAGTTCGGCAAGTGCTCGCGTCCTGGCCAGCAGCGTGGCAGCAAGAATGCGCGCTACATCCCGTTGGAGGTGAAGCGCGCGCTATGGGAGCGGGATGACGGCCGCTGCTCCTTCGTGGGCACCGGTGGCAAGCGCTGCGATGCACGTGCCCCGTTGCAGTTCGACCACTTGGATCCCGTAGCGCGTGGCGGGCGGAGCACAGTGGCCAACGTGCGACTTTTGTGTCGGGCGCACAATCAGTTTGAGGCCGAGCGCACCTACGGCGCGGACTTCATGCGGGGTAAGCGGGAACAGGCAACGGAGCGAGCCGCCGAGGCACGGGCGAAGCGCGAGTCTCGTGAGCAGGCGAAGGCGACCGCCGCTGCGGCTGCCAAGAAAGCAGTAGAGATCATCCCGTGGCTGCGTGAGCTTGGTTACAGCATCCAGCAAGCCCGGCGCGGCGTTGAACTGTGCGCGCACATCCCGGACGCCCCGATCGAGGAGCGGATGAAGGCCGCATTGCGCGGGCTCGCTCCGCACCGCCTGCGCATCTCGCCACACACCCAGCACGTCCCATGCGCGCCCGCGTGACGTCCTCCTGCCGCGCGGCTACCGTGAGCGGATGCACCCCGTGCTCGATGAGCTCATCCGCACCGGCGTCTCGCCCACGCCCGAGGGCGGCGCTGTGCCGCTCCAGTCGCACGTGCTCGCCGATGAGGCCGAGTTCCTGTCACGCGTGGTGCGCGAACTCAGGCCCGTCACCACGCTCGAGGTGGGGCTCGCCATGGGCTGCTCGGCGCTCGCCATCTGCGACGCCCTGAGCAGCACGCCGAACGCGCGCCACATCGTGATGGATCCGCGCCAGAATGCGCGCCCGCTGTGGGGCGCGATCGGACTCCACAACCTGTCGCGCGCGGGTTTCACGCCGCTCATCGAGTTCCACGAGCAGCCGTCTTACCAAGTGCTCGCACGGCTCGCAGCCGAAGAGCGACGGATCCAATTCGCGTTCATCGATGGATTCCACACGTTCGACTACACGCTCGTGGACTTCTTCCTCATCGACCGCCTGCTCGAGCCCGGCGGCGCGGTGGCGTTCGACGACGCCGACTGGCCGAGCGTGCGGCGCGTGGTGCGCTACGTGGCCACGAACCTCGCCTACACCGTGCACGCCGCCATGCCACCGCGCCGCGAGCGCTGGAGCCCGGCGCGCCATGCCTACGAGGTCGCGCGGGGTGTGGCCGGCGCCGTGCTGGGTGCGGGCGAAAGCCTACCCGGCATCGGGCGCATCGTGACCGCCGCGTTCAGCCCCGAATGGCGCGGTATCGACGCGCGCTTGGGGCTCGGCGGGCCGTGCGTCGTGCTGCGAAAGACGGCCGAGGACTCGCGCCGCTACGACCATCATGTCGAGTTCTAGCAGCCGGTCGCGACCGCACGAGCGGCAACCTCATGTTGCGGCCCGCCGCTCGTTTGCCCCCGCGGCATGGGTTCCGTAGCGTGCGAGCCCATGATCCTCGACCCGCGCACGTTGCCCCCGAACCAGGTCTACCGCTTCCTCATCTCCGCCGTGGTGCCGCGGCCGATCGCGTTCGTCTCCACGCTCGGCAGCTCCGGCGACTCGAACCTGGCGCCGTTCTCGTACTTCAACGCCATCGCCAGCGAACCACCGCTCGTGGCCATCGCCATCAGCGACCGCGCCGGCGATCCCAAGGACACGCTGCAGAACATCCGCGAGACGCAGGAGTTCGTGGTCAACATCGTCAGCGAGTCGCTGCTCGACGCCATGGTGCAGACCGCGGGGGAGTGGCCGCGCCGCGTGAGCGAGTTCGGGCCGTCCGGGCTCACGCCCATGCCGAGCGAGCGCGTGCGGCCGCCCTACGTGGCCGAGTCACCGCTGCAGCTCGAGTGCCGGCTGCACCGTGAGATCGCGCTGGGCAACAGCATCCTCGTGGTCGGCGAAGTCGTGCTGGCGCGCGTGCGCGACGACGTGCTCACCGACGGCCGCGTTGATCCGGCCAAGCTCTCGCCGGTCGGCCGCCTGGGCGGTGAGCTGTACGCGGGGCTCGGGCCGGTGCTCAAGCGCGCGCGTCCCAAAGTGTCGCGCGCCACGGGCGAACTCGAGGGCTGAGAGCGCGCTGGGGGCGCAGCCCGGCGCACGCCCCATCGAACGCTTGGCCGTCGGGCGCTCGGCTCGCGTTGCGTGAACGGGACGGGCTAGACTGCCGCGCCATGGAAGACTTCGGTCGTCGCGCTCTGGCGCTCGTGTGCGGCCTTGCCGCAGTTGCGATGTCGTTGCATGTCAACAATGTCTCGGCCACTGAATCCATCGACTTCCTCGACCGCTACTCCGCCACGCGGGGCTTCCGCTCCGGCACGCCGACGGCCATCGGCATACCGCGCGATGCAAGCGAGGTCCTGTTCTTGAGATCGGGGCCGCGCGACCGCGTGCAGAGCCTGTGGTCGTTCGACGTCCGGACCGGCACCGAGCGCGAGGTACTGAGCGGGTCGCGACTGTTGGGCGGCTCGGAAGAGACCCTGTCGCCCGAGGAACGTGCGCGTCGCGAACGCCTGCGCATGACGGCGCGCGGGCTGTCGTCGTTCCAATTGTCCAAGGACGGCGGCCGCGTACTGATCCCGTTCTCGGGGCGGCTGTTCCTCATGGAGCGTGCGAGCGGGGCGGTGCGCGAACTCGGTGCGGCGAGAGCTGGCGCGCCCGCGCCACCCGCTGATGACGCGCGGCTGTCGCCCGACGGCACGCAACTGTCGCTCGTGCGCGCCGGTGAGATGCGCGTGCTCGACATCGCCTCGGGCGCGGAACGCGTCGTCGCGAAGCCTGAAAGTGCCGAGGTCACGTACGGCCTGCCCGAGTTCGTGGCGCAGGAGGAGATGGACCGCTTCGAGGGCTACTGGTGGTCCCCGGACTCCAGATGGCTCGCGGTGCAGCGTACGAACCATGCCGGCGTCGAGCGGCTGCGCATCATGGATCCCTCCAACCCGACCCAGGCACCCGAGGAGAACCCGTATCCGCGCCCCGGCATGAAGAACGACGACGTGCGGCTCGCCATCTACCCCGCAGCGGGCGGCACGGCGGTGTGGGCGCAATGGGATCACGACGCGTGGCCCTACCTGTGCAGCGTGCTGTGGCCCGAGGCCGGGCCGCTCACCATTTATGTGATGGACCGCCGCCAGCAGCACGCCTCGCTCCTGCGCGTGGATCCCGCGACCGGCCGCACCGCGCCGCTGCTCGGCGAACACGATACCGCGTGGCTCAATTTGCCCGTCGGCGCGCCGCAGTGGCTCGCTGACGGCCGCAGCATGCTGTGGATCGCTGAGCATGACGACACCGGGCCCGAACTGGATCTGCAGCTCCCCGATGGCACCAGCCGCCGGCTCACGCCCGCGGGCCTGCGCGTTCGCGAGTTGGTCGCTGTGGACCGGGTGCGCGCAACGGCCTGGTTCCTGGCCAGCGACGAGCCGTGCGAGACGCACCTGTGGAGCGTGGAGCTCAAGAAGCCGTGGAAGGTGACGCGTGCCGCACCCGAACCCGGGCTCGAGAGCGCTGTGTTCGCGCCCACGGGCGCGCTGCGCGTGCGCACGCTGGTGCCGGAACTGGGCGCGACGCACTGGCGCGTCGAGGGCGCCGACGGCAAGCTGCTCGGCGAACTGCGCTCGGTGGCCGAAGCGCCGGGCCTCGAGCCGGTGGTGGAGTGGACGCGCGTCGGACCGGATTCATTGCGCGCCTTCGTGGTGCGGCCGCGCAATTTCCAGCGCGGCAGCCGCTACCCGGTGATCGACTGGGCGTACGCCGGCCCGCACAGCCAGCGCGTCGTGCGCAGCAACCGCCGCTACCTGCTCGAACAGTGGCTGGCCGACCAGGGCTTCATCGTGGTGACCGTGGACGGCCACGGCACGCCCGGGCGCGGGCGCTCGTTCGAGCGCGCTATCCGCGGCGACTTCATCGGTCCCGCCCTTGCCGATCATCGATTGGCATTGCGCGAGCTGTGCGCGCGCTTTCCCGAAATGGACAGGGCGCGCATCGGCGCGTTCGGCTGGTCGTTCGGTGGCTACTACGCCGCGCAGGCGGTGCTGCAAGCCCCCGAGACCTACCGCGCCAGCGTGGCCGGCGCGCCGGTCGTGGACTGGCACGACTACGACACGTTCTACACCGAGCGCTACCTGGGCGTGCCGCCGCTCGACTCGGCGGCCTATACCAGGAGCTCGGTGCTGCTCAAAGCCTCGTCGCTGTCGCGCCCGCTGCTGGTGATCCACGGTACGGCAGACGACAACGTCTACTTCGTCCATAGTCTCAAGCTCGCCGACGCGCTGAACCGCGCCAACCGCTCGTGGGAGTTCCTGCCTCTGCCCGGACAGACGCACGTCGTTTCGGCGCCCGAGCAGGTGCGGCAGGTGTACGGCCGGGCGCTCGAATTCTTCCATCGCGAGCTGGGCGGTGTGGGCGACGCCGCGCCGCCGCAGCCGTGAAGCCTGGTGTGGCGGCACGCTCGGGCGCTTGCGGCCGCCCCTGACCAAGGCCCGAGCCAGACGCTGACCGGGGCGGGGCGGCCAGGTTCGGCTTGTCGCATCCGAGGACGGACGCGGTATCATTGCCGGGCGGCGTCAGGGAGGCGCCCACTCGCCGGGTAGGGAGGCCGAGATGAACACCTTATCGCTGCCGCGCCACGCGCGCCTGCGCGCGCGAGTGATCGCGCTGTTCGTGATCGCGATCCTGCTGGCGCTGAGCGAGAGCGTGCCGCAGTCCGCCGCATTCGGGAACGCCGAGCTGGTGGAGTTCGCATCGCTGGCCGCGATGCTCATCGGCATCGGCTTGGCGCTGTTCATGGTGCCGCTCGGAGTCGCGCTCACGCTGGTCGGATTCGGGGTGTTTTGGAGCCTCGAGATCGCCGCCACGGGGAGCCTGCGGCTTGCGCCTGGCTACGTGTTGTTCCCGGTCGTGTCGGCGGCGCAGCTCGCGTCGTGGTGGAACGCTCGCCGTGCGCGCGAGGCCCGGCGCCGGCGAGCGTGAGCGACACGACGCGCATCGCGGTGCGCACGGCGGAGGACGTGTGGACGTTCACGCAGCGCAACGTGCCGCTATGGGACGTGCTGGAGTTCTTCCCGAGCGATGCCGTCGGACCGCGCGGGCCCAGCGACGAGCCGCGTCCCTATGTCGTGCAGCCCATCACGCTCGAGACCGATCTCGGCTGGTCGTTCGACACCGACATCCAGTTCGGCTCGTGGACTTTCCGCCCGCGTTCGCCGAAGCGGCCGGGAATGATGAAGTGGTGCCAGGAGCGCGGGCTCGCGCCGGGTGACGCGATCGTGTTCGAACGGCTCGGCGAGCGGCGATTCGCGCTACGGCTGGAGAAAGCCGCGGGCTGAGCGAGCAGCGGCCCCGCGCGACGTCTGCGCCCGCGCGGTGTCATGCGGGAATCAGTGCCAGCACCTCGCCGACATCCGGGAACCGTCCCTGTTTCTTCTTGGAGTAGATCAGCTGTCCGTCCACGGTGACTTCGAACTCACCGCCACTGCCGCGCGTGAGCGTGCTGTCCACGCCGCGCTGCTGCTTGATCTCGGCCGCCAGACTGGAGGCCCGGGGAAGATAGTTTCACTGTCCGCAGTAACGGATCTCGATGGTCATGGGTCATGCCTCCGGAACGATTCAGCCACGACGCGGGGGGACCGCAGCATACTACCGTTGCGGCTCGTTTGACCGCTTCGCGCGGGGCGGGCACTCTGCGCGTCATGGGATTTCGCACGCTAGGGATCGGGGACCACCTGCGCACGGCCATCGGTGAGGGCCTGCGCGAACACGAGCTGCTCCGCCACCACACGACATTTCGCGTCGGCGGACCGGCGGACTGGTTCGTCGCCGCGCGCACGCAGGCCCAGCTCGTGGCGGCACTCACGGCGGCGCAGACGCTTGAGCTGCCGAGCTTCCTTCTGGGCGGCGGCAGCAACCTGCTGGTGTCCGACGAGGGCTTCCGTGGCCTGGTGGTCAAGAACGCCATCGACGACATCGCCTACGACGGCACGCACGCGCAGGTGGGCTGCGGCGCCGACTACCTGACGTTCATCGAGCGTTGCCGCGAGCAGGCGCTCGCCGGCCTCGCCTACGCCGCGGGCATCCCCGGCTCGGTCGGTGGCGCCATCTACGGCAACGCCGGCTGTTACGGGCAGGACATCGGCTCGCGCGTGGTGGAGTGCACGGTGGTCACGCTCGACGGCGCCCGGGTCGAGACGCTGGCTGCCCCCTGGTTCGAGTTCGCCTACCGCGATTCGCGTTTGAAGCGCGAGCCGCGAGCGCTGCTGTCGTGCGTGCTGCGACTGGAGCGGGGCGAGGCTGCCGCCATCGCCACCGAGACCGAGGAGAAGCTCGGGATCCGGCGCGTCAAACATCCACAATGGCGCATCGAGCCCACCGCCGGCTCGTATTTCAAGAACCTGCCACCGGGGTTCCAGGCGCCGGGCCTGCCACACTCGCCTGGCACGCAGCGCGTGCCCGCGGGCGTGCTGCTCGACGCATGCGAATGCCGCGGGCTGCGCGTCGGCGACGCCATGGTGTTTGCCAAGCACGCCAACATCCTCGTCAACGCCGGCCACGCCACCGCCAAGGACGTGCTGCTGCTGGCCGAGGTCATGAAGGCGCGCGTGCGCGCCAAGTTCGGCGTTGAACTGGAGGAAGAAGTCATGTTCCTCGGCGCCAAGCCCGACGTCTCCGCGGCGGCCGCGCAGATGGCGTGACGTGCGCTGCCGGGAGGGACTCGGTCGAGCCGGCAGCAGCGTGCGCCCGGGCCCGCTTGCTCGCCCGGCGGGCGCGAAGGCCGGCCTCGGGGTGCCCATGATCCAGCTCCAGCGGCCCGCCGGCCGGAACACGCGGTTCCGATTGCACGCGACTTCGGGTTGTCGCATCATCTCCCGCATGAGCGATCTCCTCGGCCGCCGCCTGATGCAGACGCGCTTCGAAGGGCCGCATCACGAGGCGTTGCTGGCGTTGTTGCTGGCGAATGCCTCGCTCGAGTCGATGCTGGACGAGGCGTTCGAGGGCACCGGGCTCACGCAGCCACAGTACAACGTGCTGCGCATCCTGAACGGCGTCTTCCCGAACTCGCACTCGCGCGGCGAGATCGCGCGCCGCATGGTGCGCCGTGCGCCCGACCTGACGCGCATGCTGGACCGACTCGTGAAGATGGGCCTGGTCGAGCGCGAGAAGGGCGAGCAGGACCATCGCCAGTCGCTGGCACGCATCACGCCCAAGGGCCGCAGCCTGATCGAGGAGCTGCACCCCAAGGTCACGCACGTGAACCAGCTGTTCTCGGACCGCATGACCGCCGCGGAAGCCCGCACGCTCGCCGACCTGCTCGAGAAGGTGTACGCGAGGGACTGAGGATGCCCGCGGCCGCACAGGCGAGCCCGCGCCGCTAGCCGCCGATCGCGCTCATGCCGCGCTCGGGCTGGACGAACCCCGGCTGCGAGATCAGGTGTCCAGGCAGCTTGCGCAGTACCGCCGACCGCAGCAGCGCTTCGATGTCGTCGTCGCTGCCGCCCGCGCGCATGATGCGCCGGAAGTCGTACTCGGTGTGCGCGAACAGGCACGTGCGCGCCTGGCCGTCCGCGGTGAGCCGGATGCGGTCACACGTGCCGCAGAACGGCTTGGTGACCGAGGCGATCACGCCCACGCGCCCAGCGCCGTCCTTATAGCGGAACGTGCGCGCCGGAGCGCTGGGGTCGTCGCCCTCCTCGGGCTCGAGCGGGAACGCCTGGGTAAGCTGAGAAAGTATCTCGTCAGCCGACACCAGCTGCGCGCGATCCCAGCGGTGCTGGAAGTCGAGCGGCATCCACTCGATGAAGCGCAACTCGTAGCCCTCGTCGCGCGCCCAGCGCGCGAGCGCCACGACCTCGTCGTCGTTGGTGCCGCGCATGAGCACCGCGTTGATCTTGATGGGCTTGAAGCCGGCCGCGCGGGCAGCATCGAGCCCCGCGATCACCTCGGCGAAGCGGTCGCGGCGGGCGAGCGCGTGGAAGCGCGCGGGCTGCAGCGTGTCGAGGCTGACATTGACGCGCGTCAGTCCCGCAGCGCGCAGCGGGCCGGCCAGCTGCGGGAGCTTCAAGCCGTTGGTGGTCAGCGCCAGGTCGAGCCCCGGGGCGAGTTCGGAGAGCATGCGCACCAGCACGTGCAAGTCCGCGCGCACGGTGGGTTCGCCGCCGGTGAGCCGGATGCCGTTGACGCCGCACTCGAGGCAGACCCGGGCGAAGCGCGTGAGCTCCTCGTAGGTGAGCAGGTCCTCCTTCGGCAGCCACGGCATGCCCTCGGCGGGCATGCAGTACACGCACCGCAGATTGCACCGGTCGGTGATCGACAAGCGCAGATCGCGGACGGTGCGGCCGTGAGTGTCGGTGAGTGGAGCGCGCGCGGGCATGTGGGTCTCGCGGGGGGTCGGATTCTGCCGGCCGGCGGCCGGGGCGTCAGCATTGACTGTAGAGTGTAGGGCGAGGCCACGGCAATGGCGCAGCCGACGCCTGCAAGCCCGCGCGGAGCCTCGTTTGACGCGCTCCGGGAGGGCGGCCTACGGTCCCGCGCGACCCCCCTCAGTCTCGACCCGGACCGCGCGACCCTCCTCGGCGACCCTCCGGGAGACACCCGGAGCCCACCGTGCCGCTCGCCGAACGCCTGCGTATCGTGCAGGCCGACATCACCACGCTCGACGTGGATGCCATCGTGAATGCCGCCAACGTGGCGCTCATGCCGGGCGGGGGCGTGTGCGGGGCCATCTACCGCGCGGCGGGGCCCGAGATGTCGGAGGCGTGCCGCGAGGTGGCGCCATGCCCGACCGGCGAGGCGCGTGTTACCCCCGGCTTCAAACTCAAGGCGCGATGGGTCATCCACGCTGTGGGCCCGGTGTGGATGAACGGCACGGCGGATGAAGACCGGCTGCTCGCGTCGAGCTACCGCGCGGCGCTGGCGCTGGCCGAGCGCCACGACATCGAGACGGTCGCGTTCCCGGCCATCAGCACCGGCACGTTCAGCTTCCCGTTGTCGCGCGCAACGACCATCGCGCTGCGCGAGATCGGCGCGGCGCTCGAGCGCTCGCCAAAGCCCCGCCAGGTGACCTGCGCCTGTTTCGACGCGGCGGCGCTGCGCACGTACGAAGAGACGCGGCGGCTGCTGGATCTGTAGCCGAGCGGCGCGCCGCGGC
>JAYVCN010000421.1:0-4325 GCA_043749875.1 Candidatus Eiseniibacteriota bacterium
GTCTTGATGACGGCGCTGTTGGGCAGCGGCGTGGCGTATGCGGCCGTCGCGAGCGCGAGGCCAGCGGCGAACGCCAAAGCAGTGGTAGTGATCCGCCTCATGGGGGTTGTCTCCAAGATGAATGGTGGGCAGGCTCACAACTCGCTGCGAATCTGTGACAGCCAGCTGGCTGATGGCCTGCGTCGCGTGGACGCGGCAGCGAAACACGGGCCGGGCCAACTCTCGTGCCCTGTTCGGGACATACCGGGTTCGATGCACGGGACCCGGAAATCACGGTTCAAGGGGGTGGCGTTAGGCCCGCATCTCTGTTGCCATGTAAACGATTACATCAGGCGTTGTAGCCGAGTCAAGACACCTGTTACGGTGCGCAGGGTTTTTTTTCGAGCCGCTGTTCACCGCAGCTGCTCACATGTTGGCCTCGGCCGGAGCATGAATGCAGAAATCGGCTTCATTCCCGCCCCGATTCCTTTGGGGCGCAGCGACTTCCGCCTATCAGATCGAGGGCTCTCCGCTCGCGGACGGCGCCGGGGCCAGCATCTGGCACCGGTTCTCGCACACGCCGGGGCGGACGCTTGGCGGCATGACCGGGGACGTCGCCTGCGACCATTTCCGGCGCTGGCCAGAGGATCTGACGCTCATGAGCGCGCTCGGGCTCCAAGGGTACCGCTTCTCGGTCGCATGGGGCCGCGTGCTGCCCGAGGGCTTCGGTCGCGTGAACGAGCGTGGGCTCGGGTTCTACGAGCGACTCGTGGATGGACTGCTCGCGGCGAACATCACACCCATGCTGACACTGTTCCACTGGGACCTGCCGGCCGCGCTCGAGGATCGCGGCGGCTGGCTGAACCCCGACATGCCCAAGTGGTTCGCTGACTACGCGGCGACGATGTTCGAGCGTCTGGGCGATCGCGTGCCGCTGTGGTGCACGCTCAATGAGCCGTGGGTCGTGGTGGACGCGGGCTACGTGCACGGCGTGAACGCACCCGGGCATCGCGACTGGTTCGAAGCGACGCGTGCGACGCATGGCCTGCTCCGCTCCCACGCCGCTGCCGTGCGCCGGTTCCGTGACATGCACGTGAAGACCGCGAAGATCGGGCTGGTGGTGAACCTGGCGCCGCATCATCCGATTTCGGACTCGCCTGAGGATGTAGCTGCGGCCGCGCGTGGGAATGCGTACTTCAACGAGCAGTATCTCGACCCCGTCTACTTCGGCCGCTACCCCGACCTCGTGCGCGAGATGTATGGGGACGCATGGCCGGAGCACTCGGCTGACGAAGTGAAGTCGCTCGCAGAGCCGTTCGATTTCCTCGGCATAAACTGGTACACCGGTTACGACGTGCGCGACGACGACGCGGTGCTGCCGACACGCGCGGCGCAAGTCCCCGGCGAGCGCGGCGAGAAGATGACGACCGGCTGGGAGGTGCGCCCCGAGCTGCTGGTGGAGACGCTCACCTGGGTGACCCAGCGCTACGGGAGGATCCCCATCTACATCACCGAGAACGGTGGTGCGTTCGTGGACCCGGACGTCGCCTCGAATGGCCGCGTCGAGGACCCCCTGCGCGTGGATTACTTACGGCGGCACATCGCCGCGCTGCGAGAAGCCATGCGCCAGGGCGTGGACCTGCGCGGCTACTTCGTGTGGTCGCTCATGGACAACTTCGAATGGGCGAGCGGCTTCTCGCACCGCATGGGCCTGCTACACGTGGACTACGCGACGCAGGAGCGGACGGTCAAGGCGAGCGGAGAGTTTTACCGCGAGGTGATCAGGACGAACGGGGCGTGCGTGGGGGAATCGCTGAAGTGACTAGCGGTGGTACCGGCGACCGAGGCCGGTAGGTGAGGGCCGGACCTCGTCGTAGCCCCATTCGATGACATGCGGCAGCGGTGTCGTGTTGGAGCGCGGGAACCGCCAGTAGCTCGAATCGAGCGTGCGCTCTGCATGACCGTCGACCCTCACGTTCGTCGCACCGTGGACGATGAACACTCCCAGGATCTTCTTCGCCACGGGCAGGCCGGGCGGCTGGAATACGATCCCACCCGGGGGAACGCGGAGCCCCTCGGCATCCAGAGCCAGTCGCACATGCCCGTCGACGCGCGAGAGGTGGTAGCCCAGCGTTCCCCAACGCGTCTGCAGCCCGTGCACCACTACCCCCGAGTCCGCGAGCCAGCTCTCCGGAATGCCCGCCGCGATCACCAGCGTGCTGTCGCTCTCGCGTTCGTACGCGAGCATCGATTGCACCGAGCGAACGAAGTCCGTGCCCACCCAGGTGTGCGGCATGTCGCCGATGAAGCGCGCGTGGCGTGGATCCTTGTCTACCACCTCCGCCCACTGGCGCCAGCCGAGCGGACGCCGGTCGGCCATGAACCACGTGAGCAGCGTGTCGGCGCGCTCGCGCCAGCCGAGCGCCACGAACGCGCCGACATTGCGGAGCTCGTAGGGCGTGTAGGCGTCCCACGTCTCCTCCCCGTGCTTCCGGCGCTGGAAGAACTCCCAGTAGCGCTCGAACGTGAACTTGAGCGCGTCGTCGCCAAGCACGTCGGCCGCCTGCGCGGGAAACAGCGCGATCGAGGTGCTGGTGGGGTCGAAGTCGCCGAGGTCCGAGCAGCCGGGGATGTAGTGGATCGCGTGCGCCTTCATCGCGGCCTTGGCCGCAGCGGCGAAGTCGTGCGCGAACTCGTCGCGGCTCTTCGCCATCCAGCCCTCGTCCGCCAGGTGACCCAGCTCCATCGCCAGCCACGCCCCGTCCTTGTAGCCGCGCAGCGCAAACAGGTCGTCCCAGTACGAGTGCTCGGGTTTGGCCGAGTAGCCCTCGTGGCTGATGGACGGTGGTAACAAGCCGAAGTACGGCGCATTTGCCGGCGTGCGCCACTCGGGCGTGCGGCGCTGCGCTCGCAGCGTGTCCATGTAGACCACCGCGGCGCGGACGTGCGGCCACAGTTTCTCGACGGTGGCGCGGTCCTGCGTCAGTCTCAGGTACTCCGCCGCCAGAAAAACGAACTCCCCGTGGCTGTCATTCTCGGGTACCGGGTCAGAGCCACGTTTGTCGACGCAGCACGGGACCTTTCCATCGTCGTACTGATGCGTCGCGTACCACTCGAGATATTCCTTCACGGGCGCGAACATTCCCGAGCGCAGCAGCGCCGACGAGGTGAGTGAACCGTCGCGGATCCACGAGCGTTCATAGGAGCGCGAGCCGGGCTGGATCCCGGGGCCGTCGCGATTCACGAGCACGTAGCCCAGTTGTGCCTCGAGCGTCTTCGCCACCTCTTCACCCGGGCCACCGGCCGACAGCTCGAACGTGCCGAGCGCCGCGCGCCAGCGCGCCTCCTCCTGCTCCTGCCGGCCCCACACGGTCGCCTGTGCGTCGACAGCGATCTGCTCGGCCGCACCGAACGGGACGCAGAGCTGCAACTCCTTCTCGACGTCCGGAGGGAGCTCGAGTTGCCACCGGAGCACACCCGAGGCGCGGCCAGTGGGGTCGATGACAGACGTGGCTGTGGGGAATGCACCCGCGGCGAGGCGCGACACCAGATCGCCCTCGTCGAACGTCATCGCGCCGAAGCTTTGGGGTGGCGTCAGGCAGGTCACCCCTCGGCCGGCGTTCACATGGATCAGGTCGCCGTCCTGTCGCAACGAATCGATGCGCGCAGGGCCACCGGGCACGTTGAGGAATTGGCTGGGCGGGTTCACCTGGAACGGTCGCAGCGCGATCAGCAGCGTGACGCGCCGAGTCCGAGTGTCGAGGTTGCGCACGCGGTAGCGCGCCACAAGCGCCGAGTGCCCGCGCTCGCCCCTCGCGAATGCCGTCACCGCAAGTGACAGGGAGTCCACGAAGCGCGTTGCGGTGGGAATCGGCAGCGAGCCCTGCGCGAGCGACTGCGTCGCGTTCCCGTCCGCCCAAGTCCGCAGGCCCCGCTCGGTCACGAGAAACGGCTCGAGCGAGAACTGCGCGCGTCCGGTCTCGAGTCGCGCGTCCTCGTCCAGCAGGCCCTCGTCGGCGTCGCCGTCCACGCCGACCACGGTCCAGTAGCTCTGTTCGCCGAGGAAGCCGCGCGGGTAGTGGCCGCGCGGGCTGTCCTGCGCGACCGCCTTCAGGAATTGCTCGGGACGGGCCGCCCATTCGAGCGGCTCGAGGCTCACCTCGCTGAGCGCAATCCCACCCTTCCGTGCCTCGAGCGCGCGGATGCGCAGGCGGCGCGCCTCGCTCTCGGGCAGATCCAGCCAGTCACGCCCGCCGTCGCTGTCGCGTACCTCGCGCGCGACGCGCCACTTGCCGTCGCCGTCATCCAGCTCGATCACATAGTCGCGAGCCCCGAGGGCGGGGACC
>JAYVCN010000422.1:0-14667 GCA_043749875.1 Candidatus Eiseniibacteriota bacterium
ACCGACGCCGGCAGGTCGTTCGGACCCAGCACGTCGTGGTCGGCGACCGCCACGGTGTGCTCGATGGCGTTCTCAAGCTCGCGCACGTTCCCTGGCCACGCGTAGCGCGCGAGCAGCGCCATTGCCTCGGGCGCGAAGCGCAGGCTCTTGCGCCCGGTGCGCCGCGCGGCGCGTTCCAGGAAGTAGGACGCCAGCAGCCCGATGTCCTCCGGCCGCTCGCGCAATGGCGGGATCTCGAGCTGGACGACGTTCAACCGGTAATAGAGGTCGTCGCGGAACCGGCCGTCCGCGACGAGTGCCTGCAGGTCGCGGTGCGTGGCGGCGATGACGCGCACGTCGACCAGCCGTGGCGCGGTCTCGCCGAGCCGGCGCACCTCGTTGTTCTCGAGCGTGCGCAGGAGCTTGACCTGCGTGCCGAGCGGCATGTCACCGATCTCGTCCAGGAACAGCGTGCCGCCATGCGCCGCCTCGACGAGGCCCTTGCGATCCGCGCCCGCGCCGGTGAACGCGCCCTTGGCGTAGCCGAACAACTCGCTCTCCATGAGCGACTCGGGCAGCGCGCCGATGTTGACCGGGACGAATGGCCCCTGCGAGCGCTTGCTCAGCACGTGCAGCGAGCGCGCCACGAGTTCCTTGCCGGTGCCGCTCTCGCCCAGGATGAGCACCGTGCTGTCGGTCGGGGCGACGCGTGCGACGAGCTTCAGGAGGCGCTGCATGCGCGCACTCGCGCCGACGATGGGCAGCAACTGCACGTCGGCGGGGAGGCGGCTCGCGACTCGGGCGGATGACGCCGGGCCGACCGCGGAGCGGACGGTGGCGAGTGGCGGGGTCTGGCGCGGCTGGGATGGGGTCACTGTTTCAAGATGACACGCCCGGGTCGCTGGCTCAATAGAAGGCTGGAACCTACTGCTGGGCGGGCGGTTCGCTCGGGGTGCGGCCCTCGACCAGCTTGAGCCTCGGCCCCGCCGCCGGCCCCGCTCCCCCCTCGCCCGAGGCACCCCGCCCACTCGCGGCCGGGATGCTGCCCACCACGATTGGCACGTCGATCTCCTCCAGCCGCAGGTAGAAGAACGTCCACGCGTACTGGATCACGCTCATCACCAGCGGCAACACGCACAGCGCCACGGTCGCCCACGTGGACCAGGTCGTATGCGGCAGCGCGAAGAAGCCCACGACGCACGTGAACAGCACGCACAGCACCAGCACCACCGAGATGGCGATCATCTCGAGCCAGCGCTCGAGCCGGCTGGCGGTGAGATGGAACGAGCGCGTGAACGCCCCCAACGCCGTGTGGTCGCGCAGCACCGCGGCCTCCGTGGCCAGCGACAGGCGGAAGCCCACCCACACGCCCGGCAACACCAGGAACAATCCGGCGCCGAACATGGCGACGTTGCGCATGAGCTCGGTGACGAACAGCCATGGCATCCGGCGCAGCGCGCGTGCATAGCACTCGAGTGCGCTGGCGGCGTTCGCGCCCGCGGGCGTGTTGAACACCGATCTGGCGCGGAAGCGGAGCATGGCGGCCACGAGCAGCGAGACGAGGAAGTCGCCCAGCAGCACGACGCTGTTCAGGAACAGGTTGTGCGCGGTCGTGCCGCCGGCCTCGTCGGGGCCGGGCAGCATCGCCTGCGCCACCGCCCATGGCAGGTGCAGGAGGAATGGCACAAACAGCGATTGCACGGCATCGCGGCGGACCGCGAGGTCGAGGGCCAGCGCGAACGCGTGGCGCGCAGAAATGGGGAGTCGGTGGTGTTGGGACATGTCGTGTGGGAGCGTCAGACTCCCGCCGCGAATGTACGGGCGGGCGTGTGCGCGGTCAATGAATCCGCGCACGTTCCTGCACGTACGCAAGGCCGCGTCGGTAGCTCGCCAGCCGCAGCGCCAGGTTGGTCGCGAGCGTGTCGTCGTGACCCCCGCGCGCCAGCGCCACCGCGCGCTCGGCGGTCGCGACCGCTTCACCGAAGCGGCCAGCGGCCGCCAGCGCCGCGGCACGCGTGTCGAGTGTGTTGGCGTCCAGCCGCGGGTCCAGCGCCACGGCGCGCTCCGACAACCGCAGCGCCTCGGCCGCGTCGCGATAGGCTGGATCGGCTGCGGTGGCGCGCAGCCACGCCAACTCATTGAGCGCCGGCGCCAACCCCGGATCGCGCGCGAGTGCACGGTGCAACAGTTGCACCATCTCGGGGCTCGGGCCGAGGGCCTGCCCAAGGGCGGCGGCGAGGGCCGTGGCGGCGCGGGGATCGTCGGGCGAGCGAGCGACCGCCTGCCTCAGGATCGCCAGTCCCTCCTCGGCGTGCCCCTCGGCCACGAGCGTCATGCCGAGCGGGCTCAGCGCGGGCAGGTAGCTCGGACGCAGCGCCACCGCGCGGCGGAACTGGAGTTCGGCGGCGCCCAGCCGCCCGGCTGCTTGCAGGGCCAGCCCGAGCTCGAGTGCCGCGGCCGGGCTGCGCGGCGCGTGCGAGACCGCGAACTCGAGGTGCGTCAGCGCCTCGGCGACGCGACCCAGTCGCAACAGCTCACGCCCCAGGTTCTGATGCGCATCCCCGTAGCTTGGCTCCACCGCGATCGCGCGCTGATAGGCCGCGATGGCCGCAGCGCTCTGGTGCAACTCCGAATACGTGGTGCCCAACCCGTTGTGCGAGTCCGGGGCGCCCGGCGAGACGCGCACCGCGTGCTGCCAGAGCGTGAGCGAGTCGCGCCAGTGTGCAAGCGTGGCGCGGGTGACGATGGCCTCGGCCAGCGCGAGCAGCAGCACCAACAGCACGAGCACGGTTCGCGCCGCGGTATTCGGGGCGCGGGGCGTGCTGCGCGTGATGCCGGACGTGGGACCTGCGTGTCCCGGCGAGCGCCAGAACGCGGCCAGTGCTGCCGCAAGCATCAGCGCCAGCCCGAGCGCCGGGAGTTGCACGTAGCGGTCGTAGGCGATCTCCGCGCTCCAGCGCAGGATGCCGAATGTCGGCGCCAACAGCAGCACGAATACGCCCCAACCCGCGAGCAGCGCCGGCCCGCGGCGGCGTGCGAACCAGGCCACGAGCGTGATCCCGACGCCCAGCGCGGCGCCCGCGAGCACCACCGGGTTCGTCAGCGAGAACGGAGCCGGCGGCGCGTACACCGTGGACAGCTCGGCCGGCCACACGATCTTGCCAGCGTAGAAGCCGAGCAGCCAGCAAGCCTTGAGCGCCACGAGCGGGACGTCGAGCGGTGGCGGCTCGACGAACTCCCACGTGCGCTGGACCGCGAGCATGGTGATCACCGACGAGGCCGCTGCGAGCACGAGGTACGGCCACTTCTCGAACAGTGCGCTGCGCGAGGAGCGCCGCAAGGGCCACGCGTCGAGCACCCAGAGTGCAAGCGGCAACGCGAGCACCGACGGCTTGGCGAGCAGCGCCAGCGCGAACAGCGCCACCGACGCCACGCGCCAGCCGCGCGTGCGATCCTGCGCGAAGCGTACGTGCGCCCACATGCTGGCGAACGCCAGGGCCGTGGCGAGGACGGTCTTCCGCTCGCCCACCGAGGCAATGGGTTCGACCATCAACGGGTGCACGCCGAAAACCAGCGCAGCGAGTGCTGCCGGCAGCGCGCACCCGCACAGCCGTCTCAGCAGCAGGAACAGCAGCAGTGTGGCCAGAACGTGCAGCGCCAGGCTCGTGACGTGGAACGGCTCGAGGTGCGTGGGCGAGCCGCCCGCCGCGACGTCGAGCATGAGCGAGGTCATGGACAGCGGCAAGTAGTAAGCACTCACGCTGGAGGGCTCGAGCACCTCGGAGAAGAAGCGCCGCACCGACTCGGCGCTCGGGTGGAGTACGAGCGAGTTCTGCACCACGAACAGCGGATCGTCGAGCGCGATGGCGTTCGCGTGCAGGACGGGAAGGTGCGCGAGGACGACCGCGAGCGCCAGTCCGGCCGCCAGGGCGAGCGTGGGAAGCCAGGCGCGGGGCGTGGTGTTCGCGTAGGGGGCGGATTCGGGCGCCCCAAGCGGTCGCTTCATGGATGGACGCATCGTGTTCGCATGTTGGGGCGCGAGCATAGCCAATGCTGCATGCGCGGGCGACCGCAGCACTCGCGCGCTGGTCGCGCACCGCCCGCGCCGTGCCGACGCACCACGCGTTTGACCGGTTCTCGCGCGCGTTCCTATGCTCCGCATCTTATGACACCCCTCTCCCATCTCGATGCGCAGGGCCGCGTGCGCATGGTGGACGTGACGGCGAAATCCGAAACCACGCGCGAAGCCGTCGCGCGCGGGCGCGTGCGCATGGCGCCGGCGACGCTGCGGCTGTTGCGCGCGGGCGGCGGCCCCAAGGGCAACGCGCTCACCACCGCGCACCTGGCTGCGGTAATGGCGGCCAAGCGCACCGGCGAGTGGATCCCGCTCGCGCACCCGCTGCGGGTCGAGGCGGTGGAGGTGGCGTTCGCACTCGAGTCGCGGCCGGCGGCCGTGAGCATCGAATGCCGCGTGCGCACCACGGGACGCACCGGCGTGGAGATGGAGGCGCTCACCGCCGTGTCGGCCGCGGCGCTCACGCTGGTCGACATGCTGAAGGCGGTCGACCGAACGCTCGTGATCGGCGACATCGCGCTGTGGGAGAAGCGCGGCGGCCGCAGCGGCGAGTGGCTGCGCGCGCCGGCGATGGAGCATCGCAAGGCCGCTGCGCGGCCGCGCAAGGCCGCTGCGCGGCCGCGCAAGCTCGTGTCGCGCACGCGCAAGCTCGCATCGCAGCCGCGCGCACCACACCCGGCACGATGACCGCGCCGCGCTCGTTGAGCTTCGCCGAGGCGCGCGCGCTCGTGCTGGCCGCGGTGCGTCCGCTCGCGCCCGCACGCGTGCCGCTAAGCGCCGCGCTGGGGCGCGCGCTGCGCGAGACGGTCACGGCGCCGCACGCGCTGCCGCCGTTCCGTAACACCGCGATGGATGGTTTCGCCGTGCGCGTGGCCGACGTGGCCGCAGCGAGCGAAGCGCATCCTGTGACGCTGCGCGTGGCGGAGGTGCTGCCCGCGGGTAGCGCCAGTACGCGCGTGCTCGTGGCCGGCGAAGCCGTGCGCATCATGACGGGCACGATGCTGCCTCCGGGCGCCGACGCGGTGGTGCCGTTCGAGGAGGCCGAGCAGCTCGGCGGGCCGAACGCACCTGGCCGCGAAGACGGCAACGCCACGCAGCAGTGCGTGCTACGCCACCCGGCTCGCGCCGGCGATCACGTGCGTGCCGCGGGGGCCGATATCGCCGCCGGCGCCACGGCGCTGGAGCGTGGCCGCGAGTTGTCGCCGTACGACCTGGCGCTGCTTGCATCGCTCGGCGTGGCGCAGGTGGCCGCTGCCCCGCGGCCGCGCGTGGCGGTGCTGTCCACCGGCGACGAACTGCTCGACATCGAGGCACCGATGCGGCCGGGCGCCATCCGCGACAGCAACCTGCCCATGCTGTCGCAGCTCGTCGAGGCGTGCGGTTGCACGCTGACGATCACGGAACGACTGCCGGACGATCCCGCGCGCGTCGCCACGCGCGTTCGCGAAGCGCTCGCGGCGAGCGATGTCGTGCTCACCATCGGCGGCGTATCGGCCGGCGACTTCGATCCGGTGAAGCAGGCGCTCGCGAGCGTGGGCGACGTGGAGCTCTGGCGTGTGGCGATGCGCCCCGGCCGGCCGCAGGCGTTCGGCACGCCTGGCGGCAAGTTGTTCTTCGGGCTCCCCGGCAATCCTGCGTCAGCGGCATGCGTGTTCGAGGTGCTGGTGCGACCGGCGCTGCGTGCGCTCCAGGGTTTCGCGGAGCTCGATCGGCCGCGCGTTCCGGTGCGCGTGGGCCGCGCGGTCGAGTCGCGCGCTGGGCGCACGGACTTCGTGCGTTGCTCGCTCGCGTGGCGCGACGGCGCGCTGTGGGCGGAGCCGGTGGGCGCCCAGGTGTCTGGGCACCTCGTGCCACAGTCGCGTGCGCACGCGCTGCTCGTGGTGCCGGAGGCTGCCGGGCGGCTCGGCGAGGGGGAGCCGGCGACGGCGATCGTGTGGCGGATGGTGGGAGTGACTGAGGGATAGCGGGCAGCGCCGACGCCGAGTATCACGCGGGCCGGAATGTCTGCGCGAAAACCGCGACATCGCGAGGAAACCGCTGCGAGCTGAACGCGTCGACGCAAACCGTGCCAACCAGATCAGTCACGGTGGTTTCCGTGCGGGAGTTGGGGGATGCGGTGTTCGCTCCACGCGCGTCACCGGCTCACCTCGGCGGTCCGCCCTTCGGCCCTTCCCTGCGCCGCTGCAGTTCGGACAGGTTGATCTCGACCGACTCGTGCGCCTGGCGCAGGGCATCGAGTGCGACCTCCTGCGTGTGCACGCTATAGGCAGCCCGCCCCTCGGGTTCGAGGACCGGCCACAGCCGATCACGAACCGATCGTGGCAGGATGGTCTCCAGGTATTCCAGGGCTTTCCCGCGCAGGGCCGGGTCACCGGTGTGCAGTGCCCGGAACGCACGCCGCAGCGGTTCTTCCGGCAGGATGAGCGTCAGCAGATTGAACACGTGTTCGAGGCTATGATTCGCACGCAGCCTGAGCTTCGCATCGATCAGGCGCGACTCCCCCGGGTCCTCGTTGGCCTCGAGCATCTCGTGCGCCACCCACACGGGATGCTCGCCTTCCACCTCCCGGCTGACCCGCGCGAAGATCCTGCCTGCGTCCACCTGAAGCCCGGGGTGCTCCTCTCGCATGCGAATGAGCGCTCTGCCGCATTGCAGACGGATCTCGAAGCGTGCGTCCTCCAACCCGGCCAGCAGTCCTTCGACCCCACGATGGTTCGGACAGGCCACCAGCACGCGGGGAATGCGGCGACGCACCGCCAGCTCGAGCTCGGGATCGAGCAGCGAGTCGATGAGCTGTCCGGTGCACTGCGGCGCGATGCGTCGCAGCGCCCGGACGACGAGACCTGCGACGTCGTCGCGTGCGAGCAGCGGGATCGCGTGATGGACGAGCCGCAGCGAGAGCGGGGCGCTGCCCGCCAGTGCGCGCCGGATCTCGCTCGCGTCCCCCGTACCCAGCGCGGCGATCTGCGCGATCAGGCTGAGGGGCTGGGACAGCGGCCTGGTGCTCGGATCCGGCCCCGAGCGGGACTCGATCAGGATTCGAGTCGTCACGTCATCCATGATGGCGGACGGATCGATACTCACCGACTGATTGGCCAGACTCTCTCGCAAGCTCTTGCGGTAGCCCGCATCAATGAATCGCGCCAGCACCAGCACCGCGATGGCGACGCCCATAGCGAGGAGGAGCTGGGACCTGCCGGCGCCCACGGTCCCCAGCGCGGGCAAAGCCCAAGCAGCTCCATAACCCAGCGCATCCCCCACGCGCTCGAAGCCCGCGTCCACGATCGTCTTCGAGGCATTCTTCTCGCGCGCGGGCACGGCATTGAACAGCGGCTCATAGGCGGAACGAAACAACGAGTTCCGCGTGACGGATTCCGCGAGACGTGCCAGTCCGACGCTGACGAACCCCGGGAATATGATCGCGCCCAGACTGCCCAGCGCCAGACTGAACGGCAAGGTCGCCGCGGTGGGCACGAGCGTGAGCCGTTTGATCACACGCTCGCCCAGGAACAGCTGGACGAGCAAGGCGAGCACGGCGGTCGCGGTGTAGTAGTTGGCGAACACGTCCAGCTTGGCCTGCGTGGATGGGAACGCGTTCTGCACCTGCGCCTTGAACACGTAGTCGAGCAGGGCCGCGCCCATCGCCAGCAGCGCCACTGCGACCGCGAGCGAGGCCAGGTAGCGCTGCACGTGAACGGGAGTGCGGCGAGGCACGCCGCGTTGCGCGGGCACGCCGGCCGGGACGTGGGGTTGCCCCTCGGCCCTCCGGGCGATGGGCAAGGGACCGAGTCGGTTCGACGCCGCGGCACACACCAGGTGGAGCAGCGCGAGCACGGGAAGCATCGCCGTGACGCCCACCACGCGAGCGAGCACCCCGCCCAGCACGCCTCCGACGCATGCCGCGAGCGCCGCACGCGCCATTTGCCGCCGATTGGCGCGGGGATCGCGTCCCTCGCTCAGGATGGCCCAGAATCCCGAGGTCAGCACCGGGACCAGTGCCACGTGAACATACAGGGCGACCGCCGCTGGCCTGTCCTGGTGGCGGATGAGTAGTGCCCACTCTGCGAGATGCAGCACGGCGCTCGCGACATAGGCCCAGGTCACGGCGCGTGCGGGTCCGATCCTGGCGAATGCCTTCGGTGCGATGATGGCCAGCAGAATGGTCGGCACCACCAGCGCGATCGCGATCTGCGAGAGCACGTGGACATGAAACGTCGAGAAGAACAGCGTGTCGCGCGCCGTCTTGCCCCCGACCTGGTGGGCGATCATCGACATCGAGGCGAGTGCCGCCGCCCAGGCCGTTGCATCGTTTACGAAACGATCTCTTGTCGTGGCCACGCGTTGCCTCACCCGTGCCGGGTCATCGTGACAGTTTCATGCGCCGCTCATGGTTCATCCTGCTGACTCCTTCGGCCGCCAGGAAGCAGAGCCATTGATGAACCAGAGCTGCTACGCCGTCAATCCGGGCGCAGGGTCCAGGGTGTGGTGCCCGCGCGGTGATCCCGTTGAGCGCCGCCGGCGCGCGCCGGCGCTGGAACGTGCCCGCCTCATGTCCGATGAGCGCTGCGCCATCCTCCTCGGACATGGTCCCTGACCACGACTCGACCCAGCGTTGCGACCGTCGCCGGGATGCCCGTACCTTCGACCGGTGCGCCATGCTCGCAGCGGGCCCGGCGCGAGCGGCCAGCGATCCGCGCTGAGCACGGAGTGAACGGGATCGCCCGGTAGTGGCGCGCCGTGACCTCGTCCCTCAACCCTTCGTGGGCCAGAGAATGCCTTCCAATCGATCGCGAGGCCATCGCCCCCCGACGGCTCGACCAGCCGCCGCGACGACGGCGTCCGACGGACTGCAACCGGCGCCGCGCGATGCTGCTGCCGGGCCCTTGCTCGTGGCGCTGCTCGTCGTGATAGCCGTGGCGCGGGCCACAGCCGTGTTCGTTCCGAACATGTGGCTCTGGGGCATCGACCCGCTGCGATTCACCTCACCGTTCATGGGCTGGGGGATGTGGGGTCTCTCCGCGCTGGCCCTGCTGCCGGCGGTCTCGCGCCGCCTCGAGCCCATGGCCACGCGGATATCGGGAAGCACCCGCGGCGCCGGTTGGAGCATGTACGTGGTCTGGGCCGCGGTCGCGGGCCTCGTCGTGCTACTCCTGCCCGACCGGCTGCTGTTCGTCGGCGACTCGCTGTTGCGGCGCGATATGCTCGCGGCGCCGCCGGGAGGATTTCGCGCCCTCAACCCGCAAGCGCTGCTGCTCGACGGCTGGCTGCACGATGCGCTGGCGCGCAGACTCGTCACCGGGCTCGGCGTGGGGAGCGAAGCCGTGGCCCGCGCGCTCGGAGTGCTCGAAGCGATGACCATGGGAGCGCTGGCCGTGCATCTCACGCGGGTGCTCGGCCTGCGCGGAGCCGCCGCACTCGCGGCAGCAGCCGTGTTCCTGTGGAGCGGCGCGTTGGCGCTGTTCACGGGCTATGCCAAGTCGTTCTCGGAGCTGGCGCTCGTCACCGCAGCAGTCGGGGTGTTCGGACTCGACGCAGTGCGCCGCGGCCGCGCGCACCTGCCGTTGGGCATCGCGCTCGCGGTCGGCCTGTTCGTCCACCGCCTCGCGATCGCGCTGGTACCGGCGTGGGCCGTGGTGTGGCTCCTGTGGTGGCTGGGCACGGACCCGGCCGCACGCCGGCTGTCGGTCGTGCACGTGCTCGCACTGGCGATACCCCTGGGTGCGCTCGGGTTGGCCGCGCCCGGACTCATCCGCGTCATCGCCGGATTCGATCCGGTGAACTTCGCATCGTCCGAGGGGGGCCGCGCGGGCGGCATGCTGGCCGCCGCGCTCCGACCCACGCGGCTCGCCGACGTCGCCAACATGATCCTGCTCATGGCGCCGCTCGCCCCGCTGATTGCGCTGCTACCGTTCGTGCTCCAGCATCCGCGCCGGCGCCGCGAGGGCGTCCTGCTCGCAACGCTCGGGCTCCCGCTGGTGGGATTCCTGCCATTCTTCCATCCGCCCCTCGGGCTGTTCCGAAACTGGGACGCGTGCGCGCCGACCGCCGTGGCGCTGTCGCTCGCCGCGGCATGGTGTGCGGCCGTACTGCTCAGTGAGCGCCCGCGCGGAGCGTGGCTGGGCGTGGCCGTCGCGCTGCAAGCGGCGGCGCCCGGCGTGCACTGGCTGATGCACCAGCATGATGTCGGCCGCGGGCTCGCGCGTGTCGAGGCCTACCTGCGCGAGCCGCCCCCGCGCACCGAGATCGAGCGCGCGAGCGCCTGGGATTTCCTCGGTTCGCGCTACGTGGACCTGGGTCGCATCGACGCCTCGGCCGACGCGTTCTCCGCGGCCGCGGCCATCACGCCCAGTCCGCGCATCCTGCGCGAGTGGGCCACGCTCGAGACGATGCGCGGCGACCCGGACGCGGCGCGCAGGGTCATCCGCATGCTGCTCGCGCGCAAGCCGAGTGAGGTGCGCGCGTGGATGGAGCTGGCGCAGCTCGCCTACCAGCAGGGCGACACCAGCGAGGCACGCCATGCGGCGAACGAAGCGCTGCACCTGTCGCCGGGACTACCACCCGCTCGTGGGCTGCTCGAGCACCTCGATTCTTTCCCTGACGCACCGACGCACTGAGCGGGCGGCCGACTGGCGGCAGGCGTGACGCGAGCGTCCTGCTCGGCGGGATGAGCCCGTCGCGAGTCCGTTGCCGGCGCAGTCCGCGGCCTCGCGACGCTCAAGCCCCCGCGATCTCGCGCACCGCACGTAGCGCTGCCTCCACCTCGGCTTCGTCGTTCACGAGGCTCGGCGCCAGGCGGGCATAGTTCAGCTTGTAAGGAGCGGTGCTCGCCACGACGTGGCGTTCGAGCAGGCGCGCGACGACAGCTTCGGGCGCGACGCCCGCCACTTCAAATGCGACCAGCCCCGCGGACAAAGCCGCGTCGCGTGGCGTATGCAGCGTCACATTGCGCATGCTGGCAAGTCCGTGCTTGCACTGGTCGTTGAGCGCACGGATCCGCGCCGCCACGCGCGCGCGCCCGATGCGCGCGTGAAACTGGAACGCGGCGCTCATGGCCCACTCGTGCTCGTAGGCGTGGAAGCCCCCGGGGGACAGGTCGTACGCGGTGGTGGTGTGCGGCGAGGAGTCGCCGTTCATCCAGCGCTCGAACACCTCCCGGCTCGCGAATGTGGGAATCACGGGCGAGAGCCTGGCCCACCGCGCGGCACGAGCCCACACGATGCCGGTGCCCCGTGGCGCGAACATCCACTTGTGCGTTCCAGCGCAGAAGAAGTCGCAGCCCAGCGTCGCCACCGACTCGTCCACCGCACCCAGGCCGTGCACGCCATCCAGCACCAACAGCACCTGGTCGGGTTCCGCACGGCCGCGATTGATCTCGGCCACCACGTCGGCGAGCGCGCGGACGGGCAGCCGCACGCCGGTGCTCGAGTGCACCCACGTGATGCCCACGACACGCGTTGCGGGCGAGATCGCGCGGCGCAGCCGCGCAGCCATCTCCTGCGCGTCGGCCGCCGCGGGGCGGTCATACAGCGCCACGCGGCGAACGCTCGCGCCGGAGCGTGCGGCGGCGAACCGTATCGACTCGTGATGCGAATAGTGGTCGTGCTCCGTGGTCAGGACTTCGTCGCCGGGCTGGAGCGCGAGCCCGGCGTAGACCAGTGCCAGACCCGTCGTCGTGTTGCCGGTGAGCGCGATCTCGTCGCGCTGTGCTCCCAGGTAGGGCGCGAGCTCATCGCGGATCGAGAACTGGATATTCTGCTCACCCTCGCCGAACATGCGGTGCTCGGTCACGAGGAACGGCTCTTCGTCGAGCGTACGACGGAACGCCTCGATGGCCTCGCGCACCGGGCGTGGGTGGCTCGCCAGGTAGAAGCTCGCGAAGTGCAACTGCCCGGGCGCCAGCGCGAACTGCGCGCGCACGCTGCGCCAGTCGCTCAAGCTCGCAGGCGGCGGCGTGCGCTCCCGCACGGCAGCGAGGAGCGGCGACGGAACCGCGCTGACGGCCAGCGCCACGCCGGTGCGAGCGAGGAAACCGCGTCGATCGAGCATGCGAGGCCTCCTTCCAGTGCGCAGGAACGGGCACGATCCGGCGGAGCGAGCGTCCGGGATGAGCGCGTCGTCCGTCGCGCCCCCCGCTACTTCACCAGCATCGTCCCACCCGCTGCGAGCAAGTCTCCCAGCATGCCGCTGTGCTGCGGCACCAGCGTGATCTCCGCCTTGCTGTCGAGGATGCGCTGCGTCTCGAGTATCTCGAACATCGCGCGCGCGATATCCGGCTCCTGGGCGATGCGTTGCAGCGCGTCACCCACGATGCGGGGTCGCATCGCCGCCGCCTTCGACAGCTCGATCGCGGCCTGGCGTTCGGCGGTGCTGGTGATGATGCTGACCTGGTTCACGCCGTCCTGCTTGATGGCGGACGTCACCTGCCGCAACCGGTTCACGACCTTGGCCTCGATGCCCTTGATCATCCCGACGTCGCGGAAGTGGACCTTCCGGATGTAGACCGAGCCGAGTTTGTAGCCCCACTCCTGCGACTTCGGTGACACCTCGTTGCGAACAGTCTGGCTCATCATGTGACGGTTCTCCAGCATCGCGGCGAGCTTCATGTTGGAGAGACTGCGGATGGTCGCGCTGCCGACATTGGCGGCCAGCGAGCCGCGCGGGTCGGCGTTCTTGAACAGGTACGACACCGGGTCACCGATGAACATCTCGTACCACATGCCGATGCCCATCGGCGCGCCTTCCTCGGAGTTGACCGGCGTGCTGCGCAGGTACTCCTGGTCGAGGCGCATGTCGAGTACGTAGCAGCGGCCGAGCCAGTTGACGACCAGCGCGGCGGGACCGAGTCTGGCGAGCAGGAAGTGGAAGCCGGGCTCATCAAGCACGCCCAGCACCTTGCCGAACAACACGTACACCCGGCTGCGGCGCTCCTCGACGATGGCGTAGAGGCCGGCCAGGCGAGCGAGCCCGAGCACGAACGGGACGAGCAGTCCGAAGCCCAGGAACGTGGCACCGGCCGCGATGAGGAACAATTGGAACTCAGTCATGATTCGCCTCCACAAACACCCGGCGGGCGTTGGCGAAGAGCCCGAGTCGGACATTACGCACATAGGTCGCAAGCGCGTCGGCGCCCGTCTTGCGGAGCTCGCCGAGCTGTTCGGCCACGGCCACAAGCGGTTGCACCTCGGCCTGCGCGCGCAACGTCTCGATCTCGACCGCGCGCTTCGACTGCACGATCTTCTGGTCCGCGCCGGCCTGCGCCAAGCTGATGTCCGAGGACACCTGGTTGTAGGCCGTATTGATGGCGGCCAGTGCGGACTCCACCTCGGTGGGCGGATCGATGCCGGTGATCAGTGAGGCGTCGAGCGTGATGCCGTAGCGCGCGGCCGACGTCGTGCATTCGCGGTCCATGTGGTCGTTGATGTCGCGCAGGTTCTTGCGCAGGTCGTTGATCGAGACGCCCATCGCCGCGGTCGCCAGCTCCGGGCTGACCAGTGTCGAGCCCGCGGCGGGTGCGGGCACCGGCGGCGCCTCGAAGTTGGCGATGCGCTCGCGCAGGATGGAGATGAAGTAGCCCATGACGTGCACGATCGGATGCTTCACCCCGAACACGAATGCGTAGAGATTCTTCTCGGCGACCTTGTAGCGGATCTGGCCCTTGAGCCCGGTGTTCAGCTGGTCCTTGGTCACCGCCTCGAGCATCGTGCCATTGGAGTTGGCCTGCGGGTTCTCGAGGTCGGTCGCCATGTTCATCGTCTGCGTGGCCACCGTGACCTTGTAGACCCGCTCCCACGGCCACTTGAAGTACGGGCCGCCGGGAGGGATGACGCGAACCTGAGGATAGGCGTAGCGCCCCCGCTCGTCGTCGTTGAGTCCCTCCGAGATCGGATCTTGCAGCGTGGTGGCATTGCCCACCCGCTCGGCGCGGCCGAAGCTGGTCTTCACGGCGCGCTCGTTCTGGTTGACCGTGTACAGGCCCGCGACCAGGTAGCGGACCAGGAACCACGTCACGAATCCGATGATGCTGCCCAGCATGATGGTCACGTGTGCGGGCCTCCAGGTGGGGTCAAGTCGCTTGAGCCCGGAAAGCTAGGCCCAACTGGGTCGGCACACAAGAAGCGTCCCTCTGCCGGCGACGGACGGGATTCCGATGGTCAGTCAGCGCACACATGAGCACGGCGGCCGCCTCTTGAAGAAGGCGGCCGCCGTGAGACGTCCATCGACCTGGACAGCCGGTCATTCCGTATCAGCGGTGCATGATCTTCAGCTCACCCCAGGTGCTCGCACGCATGGCCGTGACGCCCTGCTTCGCCGCCGTGACGTGGCTCGGCCGGTCTCCGGGCATCCACGTTTGCCCGCCGTCCAGGCTCAACTCGGTGAATATGTCGATCTGGAATCCGCCGGCCACCGGCTTGCTCGTCGTCTGTCCGGCCGATTGGAGCGTCGGGCTCTCGCGGAGGATGACACCCGGGGACAAACCACCGCCGGTGAGATTGAGCGCGAGCATCTCGGTGTGGACGCTGGCGTCGCTCGTTGCACGCGCCCGGGCGCGCACTCCCCAGACTGAAGAGTCGGAGGTTTCGCGCGCATCCTTGAAGTCAGTCCCCGTCCGCCCG
>JAYVCN010000423.1:0-5208 GCA_043749875.1 Candidatus Eiseniibacteriota bacterium
GAGGCGGATCACTACCACTGCTTTGGCGTTCGCCGCTGGCCTCGCGCTCGCGACGGCCGCATACGCCACGCCGCTGCCCAACAGCGCCGTCATCAAGACTCGTATCTTCGACGACTGTCCGATCTCGATCCTGAGCACGACCAACTTGTTCCCGGGCCTGATCCAGATCTCGGACCAGAACGGTCCGCCGCAGCCCATCTGCGCCGGATTCGCGAACCTGCACAACTGGAGCTTCTCTACCAACGGCACGAACGCGATCCAGTTCCTGAACGGGGACGCGTTCTCGTTTTCCAGCACCGTCGTGCTCAACGGTGTGGGCGAAGGCGGCCTGCGGCTCTCGCCGTGGTTCTCACCGGACGTCGATGGTCTGTTCAACGTGCGCACGACGGACGGCGAGGTCGCCTGTTTCGGCGGCCGCTTGCCGTTCTTCTCATTCACGGGTGCGTTCGGCCTCGTCTACCTCAACAACACGCCGATCCAGCTGGGCATCACCTACCTGCCGCGTGGCCTGTCACTGGCATCGCCGGCCCAGATCGTGTACACGGTGCGCTATAACAGCATCAATTACACGAGCGGGCTGATCAACTTCGACCAGGGCAATCCGACCGAAGATCCGCCGCACGGTCAGTGGGGCGCGCTCAACCCATGGTACGCGGGTGGCAGCATGAAGATGTTCTGCTTCCCGTCCGGCCAGCCGCACGGCATCGTCGGCACGTGGAACGACATCCAGTACTCGACGAACCCGGTGCCGGCGAAGAAGAGCAGCTGGACCGAGATCAAGAAGCTGTACCGGTAGCTTAGAGACACTCGTTGGATGTGAACGGCCACGCCTCGCGGCGTGGCCGTTCGCGTGACAGCGGACGGCTGACCCGGTCGCTTTTCGCGGGGCGCCAGGCCCCGCTACAATCTGACGTTCCAGTGCAGCCTTCCCCGGAGAAGGGAGTTCCCGGGCATGACTCGGCAGAAGCTCGCCATCCTCGTGGGCGGAGGACCCGCCCCCGGCATCAACAGCGTCATCGCCGCCGCCACCATTCGCGCGCGCCTCGAGAAGGTCCAGGTGCTCGGCATCGAGGACGGCTTCGAGTGGCTCATGCAGGGTGACGTGAGTCACGTGCGAGCGCTCGACATCGACAGCGTGTCCCGCATCCACTTCCGCGGCGGCAGCCACCTGGGCATCTCGCGCGCCAACCCGACCGGAGACGTGCAGACGCTCGACCGGGTGGTGCTCTCCCTGCTGCAGCTCGGCGTGACGGAGCTCATCACGATTGGCGGCGACGACACCGCGTTCAGTTCGATGAAGGTGCACGAACGCGCCGCCGGGCAGATCCGCGTGGCGCACGTGCCCAAGACCATCGACAACGACCTCGATCTGCCGGCGCACGTGGACACGTTTGGATTCCAGACCGCGCGCCACCACGGCGTCGAGGTGGTCAAGAACCTGATGGTGGATGCGCGCACCACGTCGCGCTGGTACTACGTCGTGGCCATGGGCCGCAAGGCCGGCCACCTGGCACTCGGCATCGGCAAGGCGGTCGGCGCCACCATCACGCTGATCCCCGAGGAGTTCACGCACAAGCCCGTACGCCTCGCCCGCATCGTGGACACGCTGGTCGGCGCGCACATCAAGCGCCTCGCCGACGGACGGCGCGATGGCGTGGCGGTGATCGCCGAGGGCGTGGCGTTGGACGTGGATCCGCGCGACCTCGACCAGCTGGCCAACATCGAACGCGACGACCATGGCCATGTCCGCCTGGACGAGCTGAACTTCGGCGAGGTCCTGAAGCACGCCGTACAGGAGCGACTGCGCGACTTCCAACTCAAGTCCACCATCGCCAGCAAGAACATCGGCTACGAGCTGCGCTGCACCGACCCGATCCCCTACGACATGGAATACACGCGCGACTTGGGTTACTGCGCCGCAAAGTACCTGCTGGGCGGGGGAGACGCCGCCATGGTGTCACTGCAGGGCGGCCGGTTCGTGCCGGTGCCGTTCGAGTCGCTGATCGATCCCGTGACCGGCCGCGCGCGCGTCCGCTTCGTGGACGTGAACACGTCGCGCTACGCTATCGCGCGCCGCTACATGCTGCGTCTGCGCCGCGACGATTTCGAACACGACGAGCGCCTTGAGCCGCTGGCCGCGGTGGCGCACCTGTCGGTCGCGGCATTCCGGAACGAGTTCGAATACCTCGTGAGCGACGAGCCGCCGGCGCTCAGGCTGGAAGAGCTCGGCACGGCAGAGTAGCGGACGCGGGCCGCGCTTGACGCCGCCGCGCCCGCTGCGGTTAACTCCGCGGCTCGCGGGCGATTAGCTCAGTTGGTAGAGCACTTGCTCGACAAGCAAGGGGTCACTGGTTCAAGTCCAGTATCGCCCACCATCTTTTCCGTCGAGGGGCGCGCCCGCGCGGGTCAACCGCCGCGCCGCCCCGTTCGTGTCGTAGGAGCAATCGCGGCCACCGCGAGCCGCGCACGAGGGCACCATGTCCGTCACCGCCAAGCCGTCCTCCGGTCCCGATTTGTCCGCTTATCCGGGCGGCGAGGCGCTGTACCGCCTGCGCCATTCGGCCGCGCACGTGCTGGCAACCGCCGTGACCGAGCTGTTCCCCGACGTCAAGGTGGCCGGTGGCCCGCCGGTGGACGGCGGCTTCTACTACGACTTCGCCAAGAGCACGCCGTTCACGCCCGAGGACCTCGAGCGCATCGAGTTGAAGATGCGTGAGGTCGTGGCGGCGGACCAGCCGTTCGAGGCCGGCGAGATGACCCGCGAAGCGGCTCGCGCGCACTGGGAGAAGCTGGGGGAGAAGTACAAGCTCCACTTCCTGTCGCAGATCCCCGCCGACGCCAAGGTCACTACCTACCAGAACGGAAAGTTCCTCGACCTCTGCCGGGGTCCTCACCTGCGCAGCACAGGTGAACTGAAGGCGTTCAAGCTCACGCACGTGGCCGGCGCCTACTGGCTGGGCAGCGAGAAGAACGAGATGCTGCAGCGCATTTATGGGACGGCGTTCGCCACTGCGGCCGAACTCGAGGAGCACTTGAAGCGCATCGAGGAGTCGCTCAAGCGCGACCACCGCCGCCTCGGGCGCGAGCTGGACCTGTTCTCGATCCACGAGGAGGTCGGCGCCGGCCTCATCCACTGGCACCCGCGGCTCGGCATGGTGCGGCACGTGCTCGAGAACTTCTGGAAGGAAGAGCACTACAAGCGCGGTTACCAGTTCGTGTACACCCCGCACATCGCCAGCGAGAAGCTCTACGAGATCTCCGGCCATCTCGAGAACTACGCCGACATCATGTACTCGCCGATGGTGATCGACGAGCAGAATTACCGGGCCAAACCGATGAATTGCCCCGGCCACATCATGATCTACAACTCGCGCAAGCACAGCTACCGCGAGCTGCCGATCCGCTACGCCGAGCTGGGCACGGTCTACCGCTACGAGCGTTCCGGCGTGCTGCATGGCATGGAGCGTGTGCGCGGCTTCACCCAGGACGACTCGCATATTTTCTGTACGCCGGATCAACTTCAATCCGAAGTCATCGGCATCCTCGAGCTGATGGACTTCCTGTTGAAGACGTTTGGCTACGAGTACCACTGCTACCTGGCCACACGCCCGGTCGACAAGTACCTCGGCTCGGAGGAGGAGTGGGCGTTCGCCACGGACGCGCTGCGCATGGCGCTCGAGGCGAAGGGACTGCCCTACGAGGTCGACGAGGGCGGCGGTGCCTTCTATGCACCGAAGATCGACGTCAAGCTACGAGACGCCTTGGGGCGCGAGTGGCAGTGCCCGACCATCCAGGTGGACTTGAACCTGCCCAAGCGCTTCGGCGTGTACTACACCGGGCCGGACGGGCAGGACCACGAGGTCATCATGCTGCACCGCGCGCTCTATGGCTCGCTCGAGCGCTTCGTGGGTATCTACATCGAGCACACGGGCGCCGAGTTCCCGGTGTGGGTGGCGCCGGTGCAGGCGCTGGTGATCCCCGTGAACACCAAGGCGCAGGAGTACGCCAACAGCACCCTCGCGGCTCTGAAGAGTGCCGGCGTGCGCGCCGACATCGACCTGCGCGACGAGAAGCTGGGCGCGAAAATTCGAGACGCCGAGCTGCTGAAGATCCCGTACATGCTGGTGGTGGGCCCCCGTGACGCCGAGGCGGGCACGGTCTCGGTGCGCCGCAAGGGCGAGGGCGACCTCGGCGCCATGCTGCTCCCGGCGTTCCTCGAGCGCATCGCGACGGAGATCCGCGACAAGAAGCACTGAGCTATGGCGGTTCGCCGCTCCTAGCGCTGAGCGCGTAGCGACTTGGCCCAGCGCGACGCCCTACCGTCCCTGCCAGCCGATCCTGATCGACCACATCGAGAGATTGTCCTGGCGTCGGTCGAGAGCGCTCCAGCGCAGCTCGGCTCCGAGCAGCGGGCCGAACAGGTCGAAGTCATAGCGGGCGCCGACAGACGTGATCCAGCCCCAGCCGCTTGAGCCCGGGAACTCGATGTCGAGGGTCCGGAACGGGTCGCGAAAGTGGGACGCGCGCACACCCGCATCGAGGTAACCACGGCCGGCGCCGGCGGTGAGCCAGATGTGTGGCAGCGCCCGCCACTGCAGCTCCGCGCGCGTCGCACCCAGCCAGCCGCGCCCGCGCCAATCGAACGACAACGTGTCGCGCACCTGTGCGCCGTCGGGGTCCTGGAACACCACAAAGGCGTAGGTGGCGTGGCCCACGGCTGGCAGCACCTGGTACTCGCCATCCAGTTGCAGGCGCAAGCTGGGTCGCATGCGCGCCTCGAGCCCGAGCTGGAAATCCTGGCCGGCCTCGTAGCGCTGGCGGATCAGCGTGGGTCCCTGGATCCAGCCGTAGCCGGCGCTCCCGTGCAAGTGGAGCCAGCGCGGCAGGAACCGGCTGGTGTCACGCCCGGCGGGTGCGTTCGCATGCGGCGGCGGCTCGGGCACGGCGGCGTGTGTGGCAGCAGCACCGAGCAGGAGGGACGCGGCGATGAGCGAGCGAAACAGCGAAGTGTGGCGGAACGGCGAAGTCATGCGGCCACCTCGGTTGGCGCGCCCTGAGCGTGCAGGGTCGCGGGAGCGCCGCGGTCAGCACGGGAGATTCTAGGCCAGCGGCGAACCCGCCGCAGCGCAAAACTTTGGGGCCCCCGCGTGAGCGAGGGCCCCGGAGCTGCCTATGAATTCGGGGTTACTTGCCGCCGAATGAGAAGAT
>JAYVCN010000424.1:0-10603 GCA_043749875.1 Candidatus Eiseniibacteriota bacterium
GATTCCGCGCGCGCGCGGGAATCGTTCCTCGCTGCCCGCCCCGCCGCGGTGCGACTGGCCGTCGAGTTCCGACATGCATCGTGGCACGTGCCGGCCACCTGGGACACGCTGCGTCACCACGGCGTGGCGGTGGCGTGGACCGAATGGCGCGAGCTCGCACGCGTCACCGAGGTGACGGCCGACTTCCTGTATCTGCGCTGGCTCGGTGACCGGCGCGAGATCGCGAAATACGACCGCGTGCAGGTGGACCGCGAGGACTCGTTCCGCGCCTGGGAGGCGGATCTCATGGGCGCGCTGGGTAGCGTGCCGGAGGTGTACGGCTACTTCAACAACCACTGGGCGGGTCATTCCCCGGCGAGCGCCAACGACATGAAGCGCCGCCTCGGGCTCGTGCCGGTCGAGGCCCGCGATCGCTGGCCGCAGCGGGAGCTGTTCTAGCATGAGCGATGCCACCCCGATGGCGGCGCCGAGCGCGGGCCCGCGTCGCGCCACGGTAGCTTTTATCTTTGTCACCGTGCTCATCGACGTGCTGGCGATCGGGCTCATCATCCCGGTGCTGCCGCGGCTCGTGCAGCAGTTCATGGGCGGCGACACGGCGCGCGCCGCCGGCATGTTCGGCGTGTTCGGCACCACCTGGGCGCTCATGCAGTTCCTGTGCTCGCCCATTCTTGGATCACTGTCGGATCGCTTCGGACGAAGGCCGGTGATTCTCTTGTCGTGCCTGGGACTGGGGCTCGACTACGTGTTCATGGCGCTGGCGCCGACGCTCGGCTGGCTGTTCGTGGGCCGCGTCATCTCCGGCATCACCGCGGCCAGTTTCTCCACCGCGCTGGCCTACATCTCCGACGTCACTCCGCCCGAGAAGCGCGCAGCGAGCTTCGGCATGATGGGCGCGGCGTTCGGCCTCGGCTTCGTGCTCGGCCCCGCCGTCGGCGGGCTGCTGGGCGGGCTGTCGCCGCGCGCGCCGTTCTGGGCCTCGGCGGCGCTCGCGCTGGCGAACGTCCTGTACGGCTACTTCGTGCTGCCGGAATCGTTGCCGCGCGAACACCGCCGCCCGTTCGACTGGCGGCGCGCGAACCCGGTCGGGGCGTTGTCGCTGCTCGGCAAGCGCAAGGGTCTGCTCGGCATGGTCAGCGTGTACGGCCTCTACATGCTGGCGCACCAGGCGCTGCAGAGCACGTTCGTGCTGTACACGGCGCACCGCTACGGCTGGGACGCGCGCACGGTCGGGCTGATGCTGGCCGGCGTGGGGGCGTGCACCATCCTCGTGCAGGGTGTGCTCGTGCGCGTGGCGGTGCAGCGCATGGGCGAGCGCCGCACGCTGCTGCTCGGACTCACCGGCGGCGCGCTCGGGTTCACCGCCTACGCGCTCGCGGGCACGGGCGCGGCGATGATGGCATCGGTGCCGGTGTTCGGGCTCATGTTCTTCACCGGTCCGCCGCTGCAGGGCCTGATGTCGCGCCGCGTGCAGCCGAATGAGTTCGGGCTGTTACAGGGCACGAACGCCAGCATCATGGGCATCACCGGCATCATCGGACCGTTGTTATTCACGCAGGTGTTCGCGTACTTCCTGCGCTCGCACCACGGCGTGTCCGTGCCGGGCGCGCCGTTCTTCCTCGGCGCCGGCCTCATGGCGAGCGCGTTCGTGCTGGCGTTGCGCGTCACGCGCGTCGTTCCGGCAGCCGCGGTGACTGCCGCGAGCTGAGCAGTCGGTCGCCCCGCTAGGGCCGACTTGGTACCCCCTGCAAAATAATTTGGATTTACGGGCCATTGCGATGCTAGGATATGTCACGGGACTCCACAAGATCCGCCGAAGGCGCCGTCCTTGTCGCTGCGGGGGCGGGTGGAGGCATCAACAGAACAGTCAGGCCCCTATATTCCGTTGCGATAGCTCGCCAGAGTCTAAACAGTCGGCGCCCACCCCAACCCGAGATCGGCAACCGGGTGCGGGTCGAGAGCTGGCAGTCACGCCGATGCGACCCCAGTCGCTGGAGGTCCCGGTGCGTCTCGATCGTGTGCTGTGCTCGACCAGCTTGTGCGTCGTCGCTTGCCTGGTGCTTTCTCAGGTCGCCATCGCCGCGCAACCTTTCGCGGCTTACCACGAGGGGTTCTACCCACACGGCGCCTCGCAGGGTGCGGCCTACCAGGAAGCCTGGTACGGCACCGCCGTCGACCTCGATGGCGATGGCCGGGCCGAACTCATCACTGGCCGCCAGGCACCAGTTTCGTCGAACTTCGGCTGGGTGCAGGTGCGCTCGTTTGGGCCAACCCCCTGGGATGTGTCGCAAGCGACCGACTATTTCGCCGGTGATGGCGAGCCTGGGAAGGTCGAGTCGGCAGACTTGAATGGCGATGGACTGCTTGACCTGCTGGTCCCGGTGTATGACACGCTCGCTGTGTTCCCGGGCACTTCGCCCGGGCATTTCGGCCCGCGCATCACGCTTCCCATGCCCGGAATCGGCGGCGTCGCCGCTGCGGACTTCGACGGCGACGGCATCGTGGACCTCGCCATCACCTACTTCAGCCTGAAAAAGGTCAAGATCTGGCGTGGGACCGGAGCGTTCGGGTTCGTCCCCGGAGATGAATTCGCGACCCACAACTCTCCCGTGGAAATCTCAGCCGTCGATCTGAATGGCGATATCAGGCCGGACTTGGTCGTCGCCGCAGACACCGTTTCGCTAGTGCTGCTCGGCGATGGGGCGGGGCACTTCACGCCGCTGGACGTTGCGGCGAATCGCGCGGAATCGTGCGGCGATCTCAATGGCGACGGCCATGTGGACCTGCTCACCACAGCAGGGGCGTGCCTTGGCAATGGTGACGGGACGTTCCGGGCGATGCTGCCATTCCCAGCCCTGGCCGTCGTCAAGGCAGTGGACCTTGACGAAGACGGCAGACTCGACCTCGTGGGGAAGATGAATTCGACACCGTCACGCGTGCTCACGTTCAAGCATGGCAACGGAGACGGCACATTCGGCGCTGCCGTGATCGTGGCGCCGGTCGTCACGCAGCCCACGACGCTCGCGATCGGCGACTTCGACGGTGACGGGCACATGGACGTCGCAGAGCCGGGCCGCAACGTGGATGCCGACCAGGTTCACTTCGGCGCCGGCAACGGCGCGTTCCTCGCGGGGCCGCGCCAGGTCGCGATTGCCTCGCCCGCGCGTTACGTGGCGGCAGGCAATTTTGGCGGCGATCCGCATCCGGACTTGCTCGTGGTGAGCAAGGCCGCCAAGTCAATGAGCGTGCTGCTCTCAAACGGCCTTGCGAGCTGGGCGGCTCCCGACTCGCTCGTCCTGCCGGGCACGTCGGGAGCGCGCGGCCCAGCGCTCGGGGATCTGAACGGCGACGGCAGGGACGACATCGTGCTCGGCTACAGCGACCTCGCGGCGCTGTCCGTGTGGCTCACGCAACCGGATGGCCACCTGGGTGCGCGCACCGACCTATCCACCGTCAATGCATCCACCCAGGAAATTGCGCTGGCCGACCTCGATCACGACGGTAAGCTGGACATCCTGTACCTACCCAGCAACAACCCGAGCATCGGCATCCAGTGGCTGCGCGGCCTCGGCGGCGGGAGCTTTGGCGCCCCGCAGGCCATTCCGCTCAACGCGACGACCGGATTTGCGGTGGGCGACTTCAACGGCGATCTGCTTCCCGACATCGCGTTCGTTCCGAGCACCGGCGAACTGATGTACTCCCTCGCCACCGGGCCTGGCGTCTACGGCGCGCCGGTGAACATCCCGCGTCCTGTATTCGGCCCGCCCGACGGAGTGACGATCGGCGACTTCAACGGCGACGGCAACCCCGACATGGTGCTTCACGGTCAAGGAGGGCTGTTCCTCACACTGGGCCAGGGCGGCGGCGCGTTCGGCGCCATCCTGTCGCCCGATGCCTCGGCCATTGTTGGGAACCTCGTGCTGGCACGCGATCTGGACGGCGACGGCGCCGAAGACCTCGTCTCCTGCTTCAGCGGCCAGGGATTGAAGGTGGTGCGATTCAAGCCCGACGGGAGCGTGCGCTCGGCGTCGCTCATGGGCACGTCCCGGAGCGGCTCGCCGCTGGCCTCGGTTGCGGTGGCGGATGTGGACGGGAATGGGACGCTCGATCTCGTAAGTGCAAACTCCAGCCGGCCCTACCTGGAGGTGCTGCTCAACCGAAAGGCTCCGCAGCTGCTCGCAGTGCCGCCGGCGCTCGGCGGGTCGGGGCTGGCGCTCGTGTCGCTCGGGAATCCCGCGCGTGGCGCGATAACGCTGCGACTCGCGGCAAGGGAGGGGGGATTGGTGCACGTCGAGTTAGTCGACCTGCAGGGGCGTCGAGTGCGCAGCGCACGCGTCGAGCCAACACCTGGTGGCTCGAGCACACTCTCGCTCGGCACCGCCGCGGGACTCGCGAACGGAATCTACTTCGCGCGCGCGCATCAGAGCGGGAGTGTCGCGAGCACCCGGATCAGCGTCCTCCACTGAACCACCCAGAGGCTAGCGCTCGGCGCTCGGCTCCGCGCGGCCCTTGAGCTTGGTCAACGCGTGGGTTGCCGCCGCGCGCGCCGCGTCGATGTCGGCCTCGGGCCCGCTCATGTACAGGCGGCCGTACGCACCGAACAGCGAAGCGTCGATCAGCTTCACGCGCGCCGCCTTGAGCGCCTCGTTGGCGGCATAGGCGACGTAGCCCGCGGGCTCGCTCTCGAGGATGAACAGCGACTCGCCGGCGATCAGTTGATCGCCGAAGCGCATCTTGTTGATGACCTGCGCGTGGTACGGCTCGACGGCGCGGATCACCTGCTCGGACACCACGCGCGGCTTCAGGCGGTCGTGCTCGGAAAGCTCCAAGAACGCGAGCACGGCCTTGCCCGCATCCAGCACCTGACCCTGGTCGCGATGGTGGATCTCGAGCAGGCCGAACGCACGCTCGACCACCATGATGGCGGGCGTGGCGGCGGTGGCCTTGAGCGCCACGTCGGTGATGCGGTTGATCACCAGCCCGGGCGCAGTCTCGATGAACATGGACGCGTCGCCCGCCACCGGCAGGAAGCCGCGTGCGGTGGTGCCGATGAACGCGGCCAACTGCGGCTGCAGCGAATCGAGGAAGATGTAGGTGCGCAGGGTCACGTCGGCCATGACGGCACGATAGGAGGTTGGCTCGAAAGGGTCAAAACGAGCGGTCCACCACGCACTTACACGACCCTTGACGGCTGCGGAGGCCCTCGGGCACATTCAACCCTCAGAGGTTGAATTTGACCATTCAGCCCGTGGAGGTTGAATCGTGCGTCAGCCGAATTGGCAGGTGATGATCGCGGATGTGAGAGCCTCGCGCAGGCTCTCGCCCAGCCTTCGTGCCCGGCTACCTGCGGAGATCCGGCGCGCACTGCGACAATCGCAGGAGCTGGATGAAAATGCGTACCGCCTGATGCCGGAATTGCTGAAGGGCGACGAGATCCAGGCCGTCCTGCGTGCGAACGCGGCGGCGCTCCAGATCGCCACCTATCTTCGCGCGAAGCTCGCCGTGACGACTGGGGGAGCAGTCCAACTGCGGATCGGGATCGGGGGCGGGTCGATCGATCGGTTGAGCCGCAAGGGACCGTTCGAATCTGACGGCCCGGCATTTCACCGTGCGCGGGCTGCGCTCGAACAGGCGCGTGCAGCGGGAGGCAGTCGTGCCACCGCCTGGATCGTCGGAGAGCAGGTGTTCGATCGGCTTGCAGACGGGGTGCTCGGACTCTATGACGCCGTGAGCACACGCTGGACCGTACCCCAGTGGGCGGCGATTCAGGGACGCATCGAGGGCAAGGAACAACGCGTCATCGCCGCTGAATCGAATGTGAGTATCCAGTCCGTGTCGAAGCGGCTTCTGCTCGCTTCCTGGAACGAAGTACGTTCGGCCAGCGCGCTACTCGAGCAGCTGGCACGGCTCCAAATGGGGGAGTCCCGACCGGAGCCTGCAGGCGAGCGTTCAAGTCAAGGGAGTTGAATCGACCAATTCAACCCTGGGAGGTTGAGGGCATCATGCCGAGCCTGCTGTTGAAGCTGTGCGTCGCGCATCTGGCGGGAGACTACCTTCTGCAGAGTGATCAGGACGCCGCGAACAAGCATTCCTGGCGCGTGCTCGGCCGGCATGCGCTTGTTCACGCTCTGACGTTGATCGCGGTGGGCCTGACGGCGTCCGACCAGACGCCTGAGCTCTGGGCGGGGTTGTTCACGCTGTTGCTGAGCCATGCCGGAATCGATGCTCTAACCAGCCGTTACTTGGAGCCCGGATTCCGACGTTTGATCGTTGACCAAATGCTGCACGCGGCGGCGTTGTTACTGTTGGTCTTCGGCTTGGCTCCCGGGGATCTGTGGAACGCGGGTCGCTGGCTCGGACAGTTGGCTCAACAGCGCGAGGCGTGGTGGCACCTGGCGGGACTATTATCCGCCGTTTGGGCAGGCGGGGTGGTGATTGGACTCGCCGTAAAACCCTACGCACGGTTCTCGGACGGGGACGATTCACCGCGTGCAGGTCTCGCGCGGGCGGGCCGAACCATCGGCTACTGTGAACGAACGCTCATCTATTTGTTCATGGTGACCGGGTCAGAGCCGCTGATCGGGTTCGTGATTGGCGCGAAGGCCTTGATGCGATTGCCCGAAGCGCGCGATACCGGTACTCGTGAGACGTCCGAGTACTACCTCGTGGGAACGCTTTTCAGTTTCGTGTGGGCCGTCCTGATCGGCGTCCTGGTCCGCGCCGCCCTGCACCGCTGACTCACCCCAGCTCGCTCAGCCGCTCCCACAACGACTCGATCTCGGCGCGCGTGCGTTCGTACTCGGCCACGATGTCCTTGGAACGCTTGGCGTCATGGTAAAGCTCCGGGTCCGCCAGGAGCACTTCAAGCTCCTTCACCCGCGCTTCGCGTGCCGCGATGTCGGCCTCGATGCGCACCAGCTCGCGCTCGCGTTTGCGGCCTGCGTTCTGGGTCGCTCGGTCGGGCCGGGCAGCGGCGGGCGCGGCCGCGGGCGCGGACTTCGGCTTGGGCGCCGTGCTCAAAGCCGCGCCGCCGCGCGGGCTCGACGCGGGCATGCGCTCGGGCTTTTCGGCCGCCTCGGCCACGCGCGTCAGCCGCGTCGACTCGTAGTCGTCGTAGCCGCCGGGGTAGAGCACCACGCGCCCGTCGTTCACCTCGAGCACGCGCGTCGCCAGCTTGGCCATCAGCGAGCGGTCGTGCGTCACCACCACCACCGCGCCGGGATATTGCGACAGCGCGTCCTCGAGCACTTCCTTGCCGGCCAGATCCAGGTGATGCGTGGGCTCATCCATGAGCAGGAGATTGCTGGGCGTGAGCAGCAGCCGGGCCAGCGCCACGCGCTGGCGCTCGCCCCCGGACAGCACGCGACAGCGCTTGAACACGTCGTCGCCGCTGAACAGGAACGTGCCGAGCAGGCTCCGCAACCGTGGCCGCCACTCGTCGCTCGCGACCTCCTCGAGCGCCTCGAGCACCGACAGCTTGCCCTCGAGGGTCTCCGCGGCATGCTGCGCGAAGTAGCCCATGCGCGTGAGCGGCGGCTGCTCGCGCTCGCCGGTGCGCGGCACCAGCTGGCCTGCCAGCACGCGCAGCAGCGTGGTCTTGCCGGCGCCGTTCGCGCCCACGATGGCCAGCTTCTCGCCGTTGTCGATCTCGACGCGCGCGTGCGCGATGATGTCCGGTCCGTCGCCGTATCCGAACGACAGGTCGCGCAGCCGCACCAGCGTCCGCCCGGCGTGCGGCGGGGCGGGGAACGCCAGGCGGATGCTGCGAGCGGAGCGCGGGATGACGACGTGCTGCTCTTTCAGCCGCTCGATCTGCTTGCGCTTGCTCTGCGCGGCCGCGGCCTTGGTGTTCTTGGCGCCGAAGCGGTCCACGAAGCGCTTGAGTTGCGCGATTTTTGCTTCGACCTGGGCGTTACTGGCAGCCGCCTGTTCGCGACGCAATTCTTTCTCTTCCAAGTACAATGAGAATCTCATGGCGTAGGGCGTGAGTTGACCATGGTCCAGCTCACGCACTTCGGTCGCAACGCGATCGAGGAACACCCGGTCATGCGACACGACCACGAGCCCGCCCCGAAACTCCTCGAGGTAGTCCTCGAGCCACTCCATGGCGGGCAGGTCGAGGTGATTGGTGGGCTCGTCCATGAACAGCACGGTCGGATCCGCGAGCAGCAATGCGGCGAGTGCCGCGCGCATGCGCCAGCCGCCGGAGAACTCGGCCAGTGGGCGGTCCTGGTCGGCGGTGGCAAAGCCCAAGCCCGACAGCACGCGACGCGCCTCGGGTTCGAGCGAATGCTCGTCGAGATGCTCGAGATGGTGTTGCAGATCCCCGGCGCGCTCGAGCAGGGCTTCCAGGCGCGGGTCGTCCTGCGCCACGCTGCCCAGCTCCTCGTGCAGGGCGTCCAGCTCGAGCCGCATGTCGAGCATCGCGCGGTGCGCCTCCATGGCGCGGTCGAGCACGGTGCCGTCGTAGCGCTCGGCCGCCTCCTGCGGCAGGTAGCCGATGCGCGTGCCGCGTGGCCGCACGCACTGGCCGCTCTCGGGGCTGTATTCGCCCAGGATGAGCCGGATGAGCGTCGTCTTGCCGGCGCCGTTCGGGCCCACCAGCGCACACCGGTCGCCCGGCCCGATGACCCAGTTGACGTCCTCGAACAGCACGCGTTCGCCGATGCTGTAGCGCAGATCCTGGAGCTGGATCATGCCTTGAGCTCGCCTCCAGCGCGCGCGGGGAGTGAGATTCCACGCGAATCGCCCATAAAAGCCGTCGCAGCCGTTGACGCGGGTGGAGCGAGGGCCGGATAATCAATGGTCCACCACGCGGGCCCGCAACCCGGCCCGCCGGTGTGGCGAGTTCCCCGGCCGAAAGGCAGCCCCCGTTCTTCGTGCGCACCTCGCTCCGGCATCCTTGCATCCTCGCGCTCACGGCGATCGCCGCGCTCATGTGGTTCGCACCCTCGGTGTGGGCCGCGGCCATGCTTGCGCCGCAGGACGAGCGCCCCAAGGATTTCGCGTTCATCAAGAAGGACGGGGTGTACCACCTTTTCTACATCCGTCACAACGACTTCCTGCCGCCGTTCGCGACCGAGAACGATTTCGGTCACGCCATCTCGACCGATCTCTACCACTGGACCCAGCTCCCGCCGGTGCTGGGCGTGGACCCGTTCGGCTGGGACAACCTGCATGTCTGGGCGCCGCACGTGATCCAGTCCGGTGGCCTGTACTGGATGTTCTACACCGGCGTGACCGAGATCGCGGGGCAGTTCGCGGACACGCAACGCCTCGGGGTCGCGGTCTCGAGCGACCTGATGACCTGGAACAGGATTCTGTCGGGCCCGGTGTGGGAGACGAGTGCCGCGCCGTGGGCGTGGTGGTCGCCGCACAATGCCAATGTCGCCTGCCGCGATCCGTTCGTGATGGAGGATCCGCACGCGCACGGGCAGTACCTGCTCTATTACACCGCGAGTCCGGCCAGTGACACCGTGGCCACGCTCATCGGCGTGGCCCGCAGTCCGCGGGGCGAGCTGGGCCAGTGGGTGGACGAGAAGCCGCTCTGGATCACGCACCGGAGCTACTCGTTCAACACGCTCACCGAATCGCCGCACCTGTTCCAACATGCCGGCCGCTGGTTCATGTTCATCAGCGCGAACGCCGGCCAGCCGCTGTCGTTCTACGTCGGCTCCGACCCGTTGGGCGAGCCCGCGCAATGGATCTACCGCGGCCGGCTGCGCAATATGCTCGGCATCGACACCAGCCTGTGGTTCGCGTCGGAGTACCTGCGTGATGGCACCAACGACCTGTTCGCCCATTGCGCCGCGAGCCTCATCGAGATCCACCGCATCGTCTGGGGCGTGGGGGACAACTTCTCGCTCACCGAGCCGGCGTTCTTCCACATCGTGAGCATGGACTGGTCGCGGCCCTCGATCCGCGAATTCGAACCCGTCGGGCTCCGGTTCAGGACCGCCAACTGGTTTGCCTTCGCCGGTCACCTGGACGCGTTCGTGCTGGACCCGTCGGGGATCGAGGTGCCCGCGCCGATCGACAGCGTGGGCCTGTTCCAGACGCCCAGGCTCACCAGCGACAGCAGCGTGGTGGCCTGGTACCCCCGCCGCTGGCCGTCGACGTTGAACGCGAGCGTGCCGATGCGCGTGCGCGTTGCGATCGATGATGGCACGGCCAGCACGCCGTGGCTGACGGTCTCGTCCAATGTACGTGAGCCGGGGCTTGCCTCGGGGCCCGGCGGTGCCCTCCCGGACGATGAGCCGAACGAGTTCCCGCTGCCGCGCGTTCCCGGGGACTCGATCGCCGTCACGCCGCGCCCTGCCGCGCTGCAGTCCGCTGCCGGACCTGCAGCCGGGCTGGCGCTGCGCGCGCTCGCTCGCACGCCGCTCGGCGACGGGCCCGCGGTGACGTTCGAGCTTGCCCGGCCGGGCCCTGTGCGCGCCGACGTGTTCGACCTCCAGGGCCGCCGCGTACTGACGCTGGCAGATCGCACGTTCGCGGCCGGGGCGCAGGTGCTGCCATGGGACGGGCGTGACGCCAGCGGTACCCGCGCCCCGCGCGGACTCTACTTCGTGCGCGTGACGACCGTGGCGCTCGGCGCGGGGACGCG
>JAYVCN010000425.1:0-6568 GCA_043749875.1 Candidatus Eiseniibacteriota bacterium
TTCGGGGGATCCGACGGCAGCAACTTCTTCAACGATGTGTGGGCGCTCTCGCTGGCGGGCAGCCCGGCGTGGAGCCAGCTCGCCGCTGCGGCGCCGAACCCGCCCAATGGGCGCTTCCAGCACACGGCGAATTACGACCCGGTGCGCGACCGCATGGTGATGTTCGGGGGATATGACGGCACCAGCCTGCGCAACGACGTGTGGGCGCTGTCGCTGGCGGGAAGCCCGGCCTGGAGCCCGCTCGCCCCGGTCGGGACCTCGCCGACCGCCCGCCGATTGCACGTGGGAATCTACGATCCGGTGCGCGACCGCATCGTCGTTTTCGGTGGACTCGACTTCACCAGCTTCCGCTACGACGTGTGGTCGCTCTCGCTCACGGCGAGCCCGGCCTGGAGCGAACTCGCTCCCGCGGGTGTCCCACCGTCCGGGCGCTACGGAGACCGGGCGATCTACGACCCGGTCCGCGACCGCATGGTGCTGTGCGGTGGCATCGACGGCAGCGGCCGGCGCAGCGACGTCTGGGCGCTCGCGCTGGCGGGCAGCCCGGCCTGGACCGAGCTCGCCCCCGCGGGGATCCCGCCGTCCCCACGCTCCTACCACTCGGCGATCTACGACCCGGTGCGCGGCCACATGGTGGTGTTCGGGGGCTTGGACACCGGCTATCGGAACGACTTGTGGGCGCTGGCGTGGGCCTCGCCGGTCTCGGTGCCAGGCGACGGCGTCTCGCGCCGGTTCGAGTTCGCGCCCCCACGACCGAACCCGTCCCGCGGCGAGACCACGCTGGACTTCGAGCTGAGCGAGCCGGGACGCGTCGTGCTCGACGTGTTCGACGCGCAGGGTCGCAGGGTCAAGCGGGTCGCCGATGCATGGTTCGCGGCGGGCCGGCACGCGATGCTGTGGCCGGGTGACGACGAGGACGGGCGCGCGATCGGCGCCGGCATGTACTTCATCCGCATGCAGGTGGGCAGCGTGCAAGCGACGAGACGGACGGTGCGGGTGCGGTAGGCTGGCCGCGGCGTGGGATGTACCGCTTGCTTACACAGGCGGGAGGTTCCACGCTGGCACCGGTCGCAACGCACGTGCTCGAATCGCGACTACTTCGGCTCCTCGCCCTTGTCGTCGTCCACCACCAGCGCATCGGTGGTGAGCACGAGGCCGCCGAGCCCGCCGGCATTCTGCAGCGCGCAGCGCGCGACCTTGGCGGGGTCCACGATGCCGGCGGTGTCGAGCGGCCCGTACTGGCCGGTCATGGCGTCGTAGCCGAACCACGCCTCGCCCTGGAGCAGGCGCGCCACTACCTCGTCGCCCGAGGCGCCGGCGTTGTGCGCGATCTGCCGCGCCGGCTCGGAGAGTGCCGCGGCGACGATGTCCCGCCCGGCAGATTCGAGCGGCTTCAAACGCAGCGCCTCGAGCCGCGTCGCGACGCGCACCAGCGCCACGCCGCCACCCGGCACGATGCCCTCCTCCACGGCCGAACGCGTCGCCGCGAGCGCGTCCTCCACCTGCGAGCGCCGCGCCTCGCGCTCGACGTCGGTGGCCCCACCCACGCGCAGTACCGCCACCACGCCCGCGAGCCGGGCCAACCGCTCTCGCAGCGCGTCGCGCTCGGAGGGCACCTTGCTGGTGGCCATGGCGCGCTCGAGCTGCGCCGTCCGTGCGCGCAGCGCCTCGGTGCGGCCGCCGCCCTGCAACAGGGTGCTGTGGTCCAGACCCGCGGTCACGCTCATGGCGCGCCCGAGGTGCTCGGCTCGCACGCCGGATGCGGCGAGCCCGGTGGCCGCACCCAGCAGCGTGGCGCCGGTGAACAGCGCCAGGTCCTCCAGCAACTCGCGGCGCGCCGGTCCGCTGCCGGGCGCGCGCACCGCCAGGCCCGGCGCGGTGCCGCGCAGCCGGTTCACGACCATCACCGCGAGCGCCTCGGTCTCGATGTCGTCGCACACACACAGCAGCGGACGCTGCTGGGCGGCGGCGATCTCGAGCGCGGGCACGATCTCGGCCGGGCGCGTGAGCACGCCGTCGACCACCAGTACCAGCGGGTGCTCGAGCGTGACTTCCATGTCCTCGGCATCGGTCACGAAGTAGGGCGACGCATAGCCTGTGCTGAGCCGCACCCCGTCGACCACCTCGAGCGTCACGCTCATGCCGTGGCCCTCCTCCACCGCCACCACGCCGTGGCGGCCGACGGCCTCGATGGCCTGCGCGATGAGCTGGCCGAGTTCGGGGTCGCCCGCGGCCAGCGACGCCACGCGTGCGATGTCGCGCTCGCCCTCGATCGGGCGCGCCTGCGCCGCCAGCTCCGTCAGCGCGGCGGCGACCGCGGCGTCGATGCCGCGGCGCAGCGCCACCGGGTTCCCGCCGGCCGAGACCGCTGCGAATCCGTCACCGACGATGCGGTGCGCGAGCACGGTGGCCGTGCTGGTGCCGTCGCCGGCCGCCTGGCCGGTGCGCAGCGCCACCTCGCGCAGCATCTGCACGCCCATGTTCTCGAACGGGTCGGGTAGCTCCATCTCCTGGGCGATGGCGATGCCGTCGCGCGTGATGGCGGGCATCGTGCCGTGCTCGCGGTCCAGCACGACGCTGCGGCCGCGCGGCCCGAGCGTGATGCGCACCGCGCTGGCCAGCTGGTCGATGCCGCGCCACAGCGCGCGGCGGGCGTCGTCGTCGAAGCGAACGCGCTTGCCCATGCGATGCTGCCTCCGTGCGAGAGGATCCGGCGTGCGGCCTCGGGCCGCGGCTGCAAACAAGGCTCCGTGCAGGGGGCGCGGGGTCTCTCCCGGGTTATCGGCGGCGTGGCCTCGCGGGTTCATGCGCGTGCTTGCCGGCACCCAGTCTACGCCGGACGTGGGATTTCGCGGGCGTGCCGACGGGCGGGACCCCGGGCCGCGCCCGCACTGCCGCCACCAGCTCGGGCGATGCGCCCGGCCGGCGGGCCGCCTCGCGCAGCCACTCAAACGCGGCCGCAGAATCCCCCGCCTGCATGAACGCCGTGGCGGCATCGAACGCATAGCCCGAACTCTCGGGGTAGGCGACGGCGAGCCCGCGGTATTCCGCCGCCGCCGCGCGCCAGTCCTTGCCCGCCGCGAGCGCACTGGCCAGCGACAGGTGGTCGGTCTGCCAGCGCGGATTCGCCGCCCGCGCGGCCGCATCGCCGGGCACGGCCGGAACCACCACCGCGGTGGTGTCGCCCTGGCGCACTTCGAGGAACTGCCCGCCCTCGTCCATGCGGAAGAAATGGTCGGCACCCGCCGGCTCGTTCGCGGCGCGCGGACGGTAGGCGCTGTAATAGCCCGCCTGCAGCGTCGGGTCGCGATACCACACGCGCACCGCTGGTCCGTCGCCGGTGAGGAAGCCGACGTTGTTCGGCAGGCGCACGAACCACATGCGCGCGTGCGGCTCCAGCTTCGGATAGGCGCCGAGCAAACGCTCCTTGATCTGCGACACGAACGATCCCGCGCGGCGCTGATAGGCGGCCTCGCCCCAGTCCAGCGACGGCGTCGCGGCGCGCCCCGCGCCCATGAAGCCGATGACGCCCAGCAGCGCCATCGCCACGCCAGTCTGGCGTGCGAGCACGCGTCCGACCGCGAGCCACACGCCGAGTGCGGCGAACTGCGCATAGTACGCGTGCCAGCCGAGCCCGGGCAGCAGCAGCGGCAACGTGCCACACCCCCACCACGCCAGCGCGAACGGTAGCGTGCCGCGCAGCCGCGCGGCGCGCGTGCCGCCGAGCATGTCGGCCGGCCGCGCATCGGGGCGGGCGAGCAACTCCACGAAGCACACCAGCAGCAGCGCGCCGCGCAGCCCGTCCCACCACACCGTCAGCCAGCCGCCGTCGGGCCGGGGCCAGACGTCGAGCGAGAACGCGGCGAGCCCGCTCTTGACCACCCCCAGCCACGGCGCCAGCGCGGCCGGCGAGGGTGCAACGCTCACCGGCACCGCCGCCCACAGGCGCCCGAGCACCAGCGGATGCGCCAACGCCCACACCGACAGGACCGCGAGTGACGGCAGCAGGCGCACCAGCGACTCCTGCCACGCTCGGCGGGTCACCCAGCGGTCGAGGGCGAAGAACAGCAGCAGCAGCGGCGCCGCGGTCTCCTTGCTCGCGAGCGCGAGCGCGAATGCCAGCGCGGCGAGCCCCACGCGTTCGGCGCGCCACGCCAGCAGCGCCAGCAACGACAGCAGCAGCATCCACAGATCCTGCGCGCCGGCGGCCCACAGCAGCATCAGTCCCCAGCCCGGCAGTGTCGCCGCACCCGCCACGGCGATCGCCGCAGCGGGTGCACCGGCCAGGCGGCGCGCCAGCGCCCAGAACGCCGCCAGCACCCCGCACGCGAGCAACAGGCTCATGAGATGGAACGGCCACTCGACCGGACCGAACGCTCGCTGCAGCCACCAGTAGTGGAACTCACGCGACCACGGCCGCCACCAGTGGAACGCCAGTTCGCGGAACCCCCACAGCGACCAGAAGCCCTTGCCGGCCACGTGGTCGAGGAACACGTAGTCGTCGTTCAGGAACGGGAACCGGAACGCGTCGCCGAAGCGCGCGAACAGGAACACGCCGAGCAGGAACACGCCCAGCGCCCGGCCCGCGGGTACGGGCGGTCGGCCGCGGCTGCAGTGAGCGTTCAGGGGCGCCACTCCGCCAGGAACACGTTCGTCTCGCCCGGCACCTTGCCGCCACGATTGGCGCAGAACGCCAGCCAATGGCCGTCGGGGCTGAACATCGGGAAGCCATCGAAGTCGGGATCGCGCGTCACTTGCACGGGTTCGCCTCCGGCGAACGGCACCAGCCACAGGTCGAAGTTCCGGCTGCGCGGGTTAGGCCAGTTGGAGGCGTAGATGATGGAGCGGTCATCGGGCGTGAAGTACGGCGCGAACGATGCGCCCGGCTTGTCGGTGACGCGACGCTGGTGCGAGCCGTCGGCGTCCATCACCCACAGGTCCATCTTGACCGGCTTCACGAGATCCTGTGCCAGGAGCGCCGCAAATGTCGCGTTCGCGCTCGAGTCGTCGGTGCGATACGTGCGCCACACGATGTGCTTGCCGTCATGCGAGAAGTACGCGCCGCCGTCGTAGCCGGCCGAGTGCGTGAGCCGGGTCAGGCCCGTGCCGTCCATGTGCATCTTGTACAGGTCGACGTCGTGGTCGCGCTTGCTCGTGAATACCAGCCACTGGCCGTCCACGCTCAGGGTGCCCTCGGCGTCGTAGCCGGAGTGGTGCGTGAGCTGGCGCAGGTCACTGCCATCGGGGCGCGCGGTATAGATCTCGTACGTGGGGTAGATCGCCCACGTGTAGCCATGGCTCATGTCCGGCGGCGGCGGGCACGAGTCGCCGCCGGCGTGCGTGGACGCGAACAGCACGCGCCGGTCGTGGTCGTAGAAGTAGCCGCACGTCGTGCGCCCGAGGCCGGTGCTGACGCGCGTGCGCGACCCGGTGCGCAGGTCCATGACGTACTCCTGGTCGCACGGCCACGCGTCGCTGGTCCACTGCCAGATGAGCCGGGTGCCGTCGCCGCTCCAGTAGGCTTCCGCGTTCTGTCCGCCAAACGTGAGCTGGTACAGGTGCGCGAAATGCGTCTCGCCGTCGCGGATCAGCGAATCGGCGTTCACCGCGGTGGGCGGCACGGGCCGCAGTGGCGCCGGCTTGGCGGCGGCGACAGCGAACAGACCGAGGATGGCGAATGCGATCAGCGGGATCCGACGCATGTCAGGGTCTCCTTGCCAGGGTGGCGACGAGGTTCACCTCCGCGCCGCCTCGCTTGACGGTGATGCGCACGTCCTGCCCCGGCTTCCGCGTGCGCAGGGCGAACGTGTAGTCGTAGATGTTGTCGACACGGATGCCGTCGAATCGCACGATGACGTCGTCGGCTGCGAGCCCGGCCCTCTGGGCCGGGCTGTTGTCGCGTACACCGGACAACAGCACACCGCCCTCGGTCTGCATGTAGTCGGGGATCGTGCCGAGCCACGCCCCGTAGCCGCCACCGCCCGCGATGCGACCAGGCGATGCGTCACTCCTCGCCTTGGTGAATGTGGGCTTCGGGCGGGCATCCAGCGATTCTACGAGGGCTTGCGCGTAGTACGACACGCGCGCGAGGCCGGTGTTGTTGATCTTGTCCCAGGTGTCGCTCGGCTTGTGGTAGTCCGCATGCGCGCCGGTGAACAGCATGAGCACCGGGATGTTCCGCTTGTAGAATGACTGGTGGTCCGAGGGGCCGTAGCCGTCCTCGCTCGTCTTGAGGTCGAACCGCGCCGCCGCCACGCCGGCATTGACGCGCCGGACCAGGATGGGAAACTCGCTCGCCGTGCCGACGCCCATGACCTGGAGCTTGTCGTCGCGCAACCGGCCGACCATGTCCAGGTTCACCATCGTCTCGATGGTTTCGAGCGGTTCGGGCGGATCGTCGGTGAAGCGCGACGAACCCACGAGCCCGATCTCCTCGCCGCTGAACGCCACGATGACCAGCGTGTGCGCCGGCTTCCAGCCATGGCGCGCCCTGACCCCGAGGCGCTGCGCCGCAGCGAGGATCGCCGCGACGCCCGAAGCGTTGTCGTCGGCGCCGACGTGCGGAGTG
>JAYVCN010000426.1:0-3138 GCA_043749875.1 Candidatus Eiseniibacteriota bacterium
CCTGGGATCCGAACGCCAGCGGCACGGTGCGCGCACTGATAGCGATGTGCGACCGCGTCTACCTCGGCGGATTCTTCACGAGTGTGGGTGGCCAGGCGCGCAATCGACTCGCGACGGTGAACCTCACCACGGGCCAGGCGCTGGCCTGGGACCCGAACGCCAATGGCCCGGTGTTCGCACTCCTGCCCGCAGCGGGCACCGCGTACGTCGGGGGCGTGATCTCCACGGTGGGCGGGCAGACGCGCAACCGCGTCGCGGCGGTGGATCCGACGACGGGCGCGCTCACACCGTGGGACCCCAACTCCAACGGCACGGTGCGCTCGCTCGTCGCCGACGCCAACAACGTCTATATCGGCGGTGCGTTCTCGGCCATGAACGGCGTGCCGTCGGGCAATCTCGCCGTGGTCTCGCCCGACATCAGCACGCCCTGCCCGGTCGTGACGCTCACCGCACCCCCGCTGCCGCCGGGTGTCACGGGCACGGCGTATGCGGTGTCCATCGTGGCGAGCGGAGGCAGCGGGCCGTATTGCTATTCGTTGACTTCAGGAATCCTGCCCGCCGGCCTGGCGCTCGACCGCACGACGGGCCAGCTCTCGGGCACACCAGCGGCGGGCGGCATCTCGGTGTTCTCGATCACCGCCGTGGATTCGCGCGGCTGCTCGGGAACGGTTGCCTATACGCTCAGCGTGACCTCGGCGCCCGCGGTGAACAGCATCGCTGGCAACGGCGCGGGGCTGTGCCTGAACCCGTTGCAGATATGCGTCAGCCTGCCAGTCGTGCTGACGCGTGGCGACGCGACCGGGTTGCGCGCCGTCAGCGTCACGTTGCAGCTCGAGACCGCGAAGCTCCGCCTGTGCTCGCCCGGCACGCCGGCGAGCAACGTGCACCTCGGCACGTGGGCGAACACGTTCGCGAACCGCTCGTTGCAAGTCACCGATTTCGGAGGCGGTCGCTACACGGTGGACGTGGTGCTGTTGGGGAGCCCGTGCGGCGCCACCGGCGGCGGCTCGCTGTTCACGCTTGACCTGGCGGCGCAGGGTCCACTCGGCACCGGCGCGGTCACCATCAGCTCGGTGACGGCACGCGATTGCGCCAATGCCGCCGTGGGCGTGAGCCCCGGTGCGGCGGCCTCGGTGAACATCAGCAACTCGAACATCGCACTGTCGCCGGCCACGCTGCCCGACACCACGCCGGGTGCGTCCTACAGCCAGACGATCACCGCGAGCGGCGGCACCCCGCCCTACAGCTTCTCGGTGAGCGCGGGCGCATTGCCGCCTGGCCTGTCGCTGTCGACAGCCGGCGCACTGACCGGCACGCCGACGACGAGCGGTGCATTCGCGTTCACGGTCAAGGCCAGCGAGACCGGCGGCTGCGCCGGCAGCCGGGGCTACACGATCACCGTCAATTGCCCGGCACTTTCGGTGAACCCGGTCTTCCTCCCGGATGGCGCGGTCGGGGCAGCCTATACCGCCACGCTCACCGCACCGGTTGGCATCGGCCCGTTCACGTTCGCGGTGTCCGCGGGCTCGCTGCCCGCGGGACTCACGTTGTCGAGCGCCGGACTGCTCAGTGGCACCCCGACCGCGGCGGGCCCTGGCGTGTTCACCCTCACCGTCACCGACGCGGCGGCCTGTTCCGGTTCACGCGCCTACAGCGTGGACATCTTCGCCACCTCGCCCGTCTCGAGTGTGGCGGCCGATCCCGCGGGGCTGGCGATCTCGACCGCGCATCCGTGCGTGAGTGTGCCGTTCGTGTACACGCGCGGCGAAACGCAGTCGGCGCGTGGACTCAGCGTGTCATTCCAGCTCGATCCCAACAAGCTGCAACTGTGCTCGTCACCTGCGTCGGCCGTGCATCTGGGTGCCTGGTTCGCCGGTTTCGCCAACACCAGCTTGCAAGTCACGCAGGACGGGAGCGGGGCCTACACCGTGGATGTGGCGCTGGTCGGAACGCCGTGCGGCATCACCACTGGCGGCACGCTGTTCACCGTGGACCTCCAGGCGGCGGGAGCCGACGGGCAAGGCGCGATCACGGTGACGCGGGTCAAGTCGCGTGACTGCGACGCGAATGCCATCGCGGTCATGGCCGGTGCGGCGACGCAGCTGCGCATCCAGAACACGCCCATCACGCTGAGCCCGCCGACGCTGCCGAACGGGTTGGTCGGCGTGGCTTACTCGCAGGCGATCACGGCGCAGTCGGGGCTCGCGCCGTTCACGTTCTCGGTGAGCGCGGGTGCGCTGCCGGCGGGACTGACACTTTCCGCAGCCGGTCTGCTTGCCGGCACGCCGAACACGGTCGGCAGCTTCGCGTTCACCGTCAGCGTCGTGGACGTCGCCGGCGTGCCCGGCAGCCGCGCCTACACCATGAGCGTCACCTGCCCCGTCATCACGATCTCGCCGACGTCGCTGGCGGATGCCCAGCTCGGTGTCGGCTATTCGCAGACGCTCACCGGTTCGGGTGGCACCGCTCCGTACTCGTTCACGGTCACCGCGGGTACCCTGCCGTCCGGGTTGTCGCTGTCGCCGGCCGGCGACCTCACCGGCACACCCACCGCGGCTGGCGCCGCCGTGTTCACGGTCAGCGCGCTCGACAACCTCGGCTGCGTCGGCAGCGAGGTCTACACGCTGCCCGTGTTCGTGGACCCCGCCGTGTCGCGCATCCTTCCGATCACCGCCGGGCTGTGCCTGTCGGCGAATCGTACCTGTGTCAGCGTGCCGTTCGTCTACCAGCGCGGCGACAGTGCGGCGGCGGTGGCGGCGACGGTGACGTTCCGGCTCGCTCCGCGCTTCACGCTGTGCACGCCAGGCTCGCCCGGCACCAGCATCCGCGCCGGCGACTGGCTGGCTGGGTTCACCAACAAGAGTTTCCATGTGGTCGACAATGGCGGCGGGTCCTTCACCGTCGACCAGACGCTGCTCGGGCAACCGTGCGGCCCGACCCGCGGCGGCGTGCTGTTCACGGTCGACGTGGCGAGCGTGACCGGTGCCGGCGACGGCGTCGGCGACCTCACCGTCACCGACTCGCACGTGCGCGATTGCGCCAACGCGCCGCTCCCCGCGCAGCCTGGCCCGCCGGCGCAGCTCGTGGTGAGCCACACGCCGCCAGCCGCCATCACGGATCTGAGATCGTCACAGGTCC
>JAYVCN010000427.1:0-2937 GCA_043749875.1 Candidatus Eiseniibacteriota bacterium
CATGGGCGGCCTCCAGGAGGGCGGCAGTGTGAGGCAACAGGGATGCTGCTTCCATGCTTCGTGGGAACTGGGGAAGTTCTAACAGGCTCGTGACTCGAAAGACGGGGGCGCGCCCACCCGGCGGGTGCGCGCGTCCCCCTACTTTCCGAGCAGTCGCAGCACGCCCACCGTCATCTGGGGCAGATAAGTGATGGCCAGGGTGCCTGCTCCCAGGATGAGCAAGAACGGCACCACGTGACGGTAGAGCTCCGGCAGCGGCTTCCCGAACCGGGAGGACGACAGGAACAGGTTCAAGCCGGCGGGCGGGAACAGGAAGCCCAGCTCGAGGTTGGCGAGGAACACCACGCCCAGGTGGACGGGGTCGACGCCGAACGCGGCGCCGATGGGGGCCACGAGCGGCGCCAGGATGACGATGGCCGAGTAGATCTCGAGCACGCTGCCGAGCACCAGCAGCACCACGTTCAAGGCGAGCAGGAACACGTGCTGCGAGTGGATGTGCGCGCGGACGGCCGCGAGCAGCAGGTCTGGAATCTGCGCGTCGACGAGCCAGCTGGTGAGCCCCAGCGCACTCGACAGCAGGATGAGCACGGCGCCGCACAGCACGCTCGCCTTGACGAGCACCCGGGGCAGTTCGCGAAACGGGTGGATGTCGCGCGTGATTAAGCACTCGACCACGATGGCGTAGGCGAACGCCACCGCTGCGGCCTCGACCATGGTGGTGAGCCCGGTGGCGAAGAGTCCCACCACGATGACGGGAACAGAGAGTTCCCATTTCGCGGACCAACCGGAGCGGACGGCCTCGCCGAACGAGAACGCCTGGCGCGGGCTCTTGATCCTGCGGCCCACGACCATGCCGTAGCCGGCCACGATGAGGATGAGAAGCAGGCCGGGCAGCAGCCCCGCAAGGTAGAGCGAATCCGCCGGCACGCCCGCAACGACCGCGTACAGGATCACGGGCAGGCTCGGCGGCAGCAGCAGCCCGAGGCTTCCGGATGCGGTCACCAGTCCGAGTGAGAAGCCTTCCGGATAGCCATCCTTCAAGAGGATCGGCAGCAGCAGCCCGCCGAGCGCCATGATGGTGACCCCCGAGCCGCCGGTGAACGTGGTGAACAGCGCGCACACCGCCGCCACCAGGATGGCGACGCCGCCCGGCAGCCAGCCGAACAGCGCGCGGAAGAACCGAACGAGTCGCTGCGAAGCGTTGGACTCCGCCAGCACGTAACCGCACGCCGTGAGCAGCGGCACCGCGGGCAGCGTGGGCGAGGACATCAGCCGGTAGATGTCAGCGCTCACGGCGGACACGGGCACGCCATCCTTGAAGAACAGCACCAGCGCGATGCCGCCCATGGCCACGAACACCGGCGCACCCACCAGCGCGGCGAGCAGGATCACCGCCACGAGCGGCAACGCGATGGAGTGCGCGGCGCCGGGCATGAGCCCGAGCAGGAATCCGACGGGCATGAGCGCCATCGCCACCGCCCTCCCCCGCCAGCGCTCCGACGCACCCCACGCCAGTCGCACCGCGAGCAGGGCGAAGGCGACCGGCATGACGCACTCGCTCACCCACACCGGCACCCCGATCGCGAGCAGCTTGCCCGCTTCGCGGTCCGCCAGCACCACGCCGTAGGCAGAGTACGACAGCATCGCGCACACGGCCGCGGCCACCGACGACGAGAACACGCGCGCAGCGTCGCGGAGCTTCACCTTGCCGATGGCTTCCGCGGTCGACAGCGTCAGGTGCTGGCGCTCGCGGGCGGCCAGCAGCCCGCCCAGTAGCGCCAGCCACAACGTGAGCTGGGCGCGGTACTCGGAGGAGCCGGGGACGGTGAAGCCCCCGAACGGCCGCCCGAGCGCGTCGATGAGCGGAATCAGCATCGAGAGCAGGAAGGCGACCACCAGCACACCCCCCTCGAATCGATTGAGGAAGGTTGCGGGACGGCGGGGAGCGTCGGACTGCGGCTCAGTCAGCATGGCGGCGCAGACTAATGGAGTTTCGGGGAATCCGCATCAGACACGCGCGGCCAGTGCCCTGCTCACTCTGCCGTCACCACGCGTCGTGGCTCTCGAGTCGGATGTCCTCACTGCCGAGCCAGCGATTGCTGTCGAGGGCGCGACCCCGGAACATCACCTCGCGCAGGATGATGGACGACTGCGCGAGGAAGAGTCGCGTGAGCCCGAGCTCAGAGGCGCGCGAGCGCGGGCGGATCTCCTCGAGGCCGCGCTCCCAGAGGATGCGAGACTCGCCCGCGGGCACCGCCGGTCCTTTCACGGGCGCCCACGTCTGGCGTCCAGTGTTCACGAACACCTCCCCGTGCCCGAAGCTCGTACGACCCGTCCCCTGCGCCGAGACCTCGACGTGCCGGTGTCCCTTGACCTGCAACGGCTCGCGGAACTCGAGCCGAAGCATGTTGCCCGCGCGCACGAGGGGCACGTGCAAGACGCCGTCAGCGGCCGACACGCCTTCGGGCGGAACGCCAGCCACGGCGGCCGCCGTCTCGAGCTGGAGGCCGCGTGCATCATCCGCGGTCGTGTTGACGATCCACAGCTCGCGGCCGCGTGCGGCGAGAAACACGCCATGCATCAGGCGCAGGCGGTCGAGGATGGCGCCGGTGTTCGCCTTCCACACGCGCGAGCGTGCCGCCAGGCGGGCGACGTGGTCCGTGAAGCTCGCCAGCGCCCGGCCCGTCGCGGGATCGGCATAGCGGCACATGTACTGGTAGAGCACGGTGAGTCCCCAGTGGGATTCGAGCGCGTCGAGCGCAGCGGCCGCCGTGGCGTCGCGGAAGCTCCGCTTGGTGGCGGTGAACCAGCCGTTCACGAGCGGTTTCTCGCACTCGAAATACGGCATCGCGGGATCGGCCGCCAGCGTGTCGAGGTTGCGCGTGCGCATGAGCCGGATGTAGCGCACGCGCCGGCGGCAGAGGTCACCCCAGAAAT
>JAYVCN010000428.1:0-3526 GCA_043749875.1 Candidatus Eiseniibacteriota bacterium
GTGGCCGCACTTGCCGCGCTCGGTTGGGAACGCCAGCTCGTGAGCCACGTGCTCGGAGCACTGCGCGTCGGCGCGGGCGAGCCCGCCACGCGCGCCGCGCTGGCCGTGGGTGCCGGCATGGCCGACGCGCGTGGCCGCGCGATGGCCACGCGCACGTGGCGGCGCGCTTTGCGCGCCGAACGGGCGAGGCCCGCCACGACGCCGGCCCGCTGAGCACGGGCGCGGTGGAGAACCGAACCGAGTCCCGAAGCCCGTGCACGCATCCAAAGCGGGCCACTTTGACCGTCCGCCGCCCGGCCCACTAGGATGCCCGCTCGCATGTCACTGTCCTGTCGACACTTCCGCCATCCGTGCTGTCCTGCGTGCCGTTCGGGGCGATGTCGGTGACCGCACGCGTGCTCGCCGTCCGCGCACGGGTCGCCGCCTCCGCCGATCGCGGGACCCTGGGCGACGCCCTGACGCTCGACCTGCTCGCGGGCGGACCCATCGCGTGCGAACGCGTCCCGCTGCAGTGGCGTGACACGGCGGGCCTGTGCGCCCTCGCCGACGCCAAGCGCGCGCCGCTCGCACCCGAACTCGCGCGCGAGCTCGCGGCTTACCATCGCCGGCTCGGTGCCTCGCCTGCCTCGCTCGCCAACCTCGACAAGCTGGCGCGCGGGGAAGCCGTCGCGACCGTGGCGGGCCAGCAGCCTGCGCCGCTCGGCGGCCCGCTCTATTCACTCCACAAGACCGCCGGCGCCGTCGGACTCGCGGTGGACGTCACACGCCGCACCGGGGCCGCTTGCGTGCCGCTGTTCTGGATGCACGGCGAGGATTCGGACTTCGCCGAGATCCGCGGCGTGAGCGTGGCCGACGTCGAGCTGATGTTGCATGAGCTGCGGCTGCCCGATCACGCGCACGTCGACGGACAGCTGGTGGGCAGCATCGAGCTCGACACCGTCCGCGAGCTCGGGGCGCAGGCGCTCGCTGCCTGGCAGGGACTGCCCGGCTGTTCAGATGTGCTCGCACTGTGGACGCGCTCGCTCGCGAACGCACGCGACCTGGGCGAGGCGGTGAGCGCGCTGTGGCTGGCGCTGTTCGCCGAGCAGGGGCTGGTGGTGGTCGATCCGCGCCTGCCGGCGTTTCGCGCCGCGGCCCGGCCCATCCTCGATCGTTACCTGGGCCAGGCCGAGGCGCTGCACGCGGCCGCGCGTGCCGCGGGCGCACGCATGGAAACGCTGACCGGGCGGCGCGCGCTGAACGACGCCGCGCTGGATTCGTTCGTGTTCGAGGTTATCGAGGGCCGCCGTCACAAGTTGGCGGCGGCCGATGCGCGCGGCCGTGGCTCCTCGGCAATTCTGTCCCCGAGCGTCGCACTGCGGCCCGCGGTGCAGGACGGTGTGTTTCCCACCGTGGCCATGGCCTGCGGCCCGGGCGAGATCGCCTACCTCATGCAGCTCACCGAGGTGTTCGTGGGAGTGGGCGTGAGGCCCGCAGTACCGGCATTGCGCTTTGGCGCCACGTGGTTGCCGGCGGCGGCGGTGACGCTGGCCGACGCGGCGGGCGGCGACGCGTGGGAGGTGGTCACGCACACCGATGCCGTGCTCGCGCGCATCGCAGAGACCCGCGTGCCGGCGGAACTGCAGCAGGCGCTGGCCGCAGCGCGCGCGACGGTGGACCAGTCGCTGGCGCGCCTCGCCGATACGGCGCGCGCGTTCGACGCCAGCTTGCCGCAGATGGTCGAGTCGGCTCGCGGCAAGCTGGACTTCCAGGTGTCGCGGCTCGCAGAGGGCGTGCTCGCCAAGGCGCGCGGCCGGCTCGATCGCGAGCAGCCGCTGTGGCGCCGGTTGCGCTACGTGCTGTTGCCCGGCGACAAGCTCCAGGAGCGCCGCCTCGCCGCGCTCGAGCCGATCGCGCGCCTGGGTGCGGGCGTGGTGGGTGAGCTGTGCGAGCTGGCCACGGAGCACGCTGCGCGCACCGCCACCGGCGTGCACGAGCACTATCTGTTGGAGGCCTGATGCCACGCTTCACACGGGGCTCGTGATGCCGCGCTTCGCAGGGTGCTCGTCATGAGACTCGACGCGCTGTGCATCGGGGCGCATCCGGACGATGTCGAGCTCACCTCGGCTGGACTCGCGGCGCGACTCGTCGCGCATGGGCATGCCGTGGGCATCGCCGACCTGACGCGCGGCGAGCTCGGCACGCGTGGCGAGCTCGCGACGCGTGCACGCGAGGCGCAGGCTGCGGCGGGAGCGCTCGGTGTCGGCTTGCGCGTGACGCTCGGACTCCCGGATGGCGCGCTCGACCGGCGTGACCCCGCGCAGTTGCGGGCGGTGGTCGAGTGCCTGCGCGAGCATCGGCCGGGCCTGGTGATCGCGCCCGACCGTCATGACGAGCATCCCGACCACGTCGAGGCGTCACACCTCGTCGCGCGCGCCTGCTACCTGTCGGGGCTGGCGCGCTACCCGGCGAGCGGAGAGCGCTTCCGCCCCGCGCGGCTGCTGTTCGCCCTGTACCGCTCGGGCACCGCGCCGCATCTGGTTGTGGACGTGAGCGACGTGTGGCCGCGGCGCGTCGCGGCGCTGCGCGCGCACGCGAGCCAGCTGGACCCGGCGGCGGGGCCGGGCACCTACCTCACCCAGACAGGCTTCGTGGAGTCGGTCGAGGCGCGCGCGCGCGCGTGGGGCGCGCTGGCGGGGGTGGAGTACGCCGAGGGCTATCGCGTGCGCGGGCCGCTCGCGTTACTCGATGCGCGGGCGCTGCTCGCGCCGAACCGGGAGCCGCATGCCTGAACGCAAGCCAAAGCCTGCCGCGAACGTGAAGCTTCCGAGTTCGGCGAGCAAGTCGATACGCGCGAGCGCCGGTAAGTCCCCGACCTCGGCGCGCACTCGCGGCCGCAAGAAGCTCAAGATCGGCATCAGCTGCTACGCACACTTCGGCGGCAGCGGGGTGGTGGCGTCCGAGTTGGGGCGCCAACTGGCACGCCGCGGCCACGAGGTACACCTGATCGCCAGCCACCTGCCATTCAGGTTGCGCAGCTTCGAGCCCAACATCTTCTTCCACGAGGCGACCACGGCCGTCTACCCGGTGTTCGAGGAAGCGCCCAGCAACCTCGCGCTCGCCACCAAGATGGTCGAGGTCACCGAGAACTACCTGCTGGACGTGCTGCACGTGCACTACGCGATGCCGTTCGCCACCAGCGCCTACCTGGCCAAGCAGATCATGCTGCCGCGCCAGCTCGGCGTGGTCACCACGCTGCATGGCACGGACATCACCGTCATCGGTGCCGAGCCGTCGCTGTTCCGGGTCACCCAGTTCAGCATGCAATCGAGCGACCGGCTCACGGCCGTGTCCCGGTTCCTCTAGCAGCGCGCCGAGATCACGTTCGGCTTCACCAAGCCCATCGAGGTGATCTACAACTTCGTGGACCCTGACGTGTTCGCCCCCAAGCGTGCCACCCGCATGCGCCTCGGCGGTCCCGGCACGAAGGTCCTGATGCACGCGTCCAACTTTCGTCCGGGCCAGAACATACCGGTGGTAATTCAAG
>JAYVCN010000429.1:0-7744 GCA_043749875.1 Candidatus Eiseniibacteriota bacterium
TGGTGGCCAGCGAGAAGCTGGCGACGAACGCGTTGCCGGTGACCGGGTTCGGACGCGGTGCCGACACGACCAGCGGGAACGTGCTCGGCAGGAACACGCGGACCTGGCCGTAGAAAAGCTCGATGCCGTTGGTGAAGTGGCCGAGCCGGTAGGCATAGCTATGCTCGCCGACGGCGGTGGTGTCGGTGTAGCTCAGCGCGCCACCGCCATCGAAGTGAACGAGGTCCAGATACTGGTAGGCGCCGCCGTCGTCGGCTCGATACAGCCGCATGGTGAGCGTGTCGGCCGGCGTGGCCAGCCACGACATGCTGATGCGGTGGTTCCCGAGCTGCACGTTCCTGAACGCAACCTGCACGCCGTTGGGTATGAGCGGAATCTGCGCGCTGAACACATCGGGATTGCCGCGTCGCGCGTCGGACCAGCACGGCCAGAGGGTGGTCGAGGTGGAGAACAGGGACAGGTAATCGCCCTGGTTGGGTTCGATGTTGCTCACGGCGCTGGACCAGTTCGACAGCGTGTCGGTCACCGCGCCGAGCGTGGTCCATGTGGTGCCGCCGTCGCCCGAGCGCGACAGGTACAGGCTCGCCTCGCCGCCGTCCGTGGACGCGGCGGCGTCGTGGTAGTCGAACCACGCGCAATAGACGCCGCCGTCCGGAGCCACATTCACCTCGGGCAGGAAGTTGTCGAAGCCCGGGCCGTCCTCGTTGATGCGCGTGGGCACGCTCCAATTGCTGCCGTCATCTGACCACGCCACGAACGCGTCGCGCTGGTCGCGGCCGCGCTCGTTCACGCGGTCGGCGAGCCCGAGCCGGATGCGATAGCTGCCGGTGGCCGCGCCGATGCGCGAGGCCACGCGCAGGTAGTAGGTGCCGGAGGCCGGCACGGTGAACAGCCAGCCCGACGGGGTCCCCTGGGGGTTCTGCGCCGACGGGTTCACGGTGGCATCGAACGTCGTGAACGTGAGCCCGGTCAGGCCATCGCTGGCGAACAGTCGCAGCGACAGTTCGCCGATGGCCTGCGTCGAATCGGCGGCGGCGATCAGGTGCTGGCCCGCGATCAGGGGCACGGAGTAGAGGTCCACGTCCGAGACGCTGCTGATCGCACCACGCAGCGTCTGGCCGACCACGGCGGGCGTGGCATTGAACGTCTGGTTATTGGGTTCGAACTCGCCCTGGTTGCCCGACAGGCCGATGTTGAACACGTCGTCGAGCCAGTCGATGGACTCGGCCCACGACAGGTACAGGCGGCCGCGGTTGGCACCATGGCTCCGATCCACCGAGATGCCGGCGAACTGGATGCCGATGGGGCGGTTGAAGCCCGGCGAGCCCGTGCCGAAGTTCGTGTACAGCGACTCTGCGGTGACCGGCGTGGTGAACGACACGCCGCCGTTGTCGGAACGGCACACGCGGTAGAAGTCGCTCTCGCCCTGGCCGATCAGGTAGTACATCACGTACAGGCGGCCATCCCCATCCACGACCGGGCGCGATGCCTGAACGAAGCCGTTCTCGACGGAGGTGTTGCGCGACAGCACTTGCGGCGCGGAGAACGAGCTCAATGCGCTGTCGGCGTACTGGAACTCGATTCGCGACAGCCCGCTCGGGAACCGCGAGTACGACAGGAACACGCGGTTCGACACCGAGTCGACAACGACCCATTCCTTATCGATGAAATCAACGGCTGCCGAGACCCCGCGCGCGATGCTGGGAGTTCCCCAGGCGAACGCGTTTCCGTTCCAGCGACCCTTCACCACGGCCACCCCGCTGCGCGCGCCGGTCACGTCGTTGAAGTCGCACAGCGCGGAGAAGTAGAACGCGCCGGTCTTCTCGTTCACGGTCAGCACGGGGTCGCTGGTCCACATGAAGCTGGTCACGCCCGCGACGGTGGAAGGCAGCGTGTCACGATCGGTCCAGGTCAGGCCGCCGTCCATGGACGAGGCCCAGCCCTGCGTGTCTGCCCCAAGGGTCTGGAAGCCCTGGCCGTCATTCCAGGCGGCGAGCACCTTGTCGCCGATCGCCGCGATGGTCGTCTCGCTCTGGCCCGCGTCGCCGGTATCTCCCGCGCGATTGTTGACGATGTGATTGACCGGCGGCGTGAACATCTGCGCACCGAACGGGTGCGCTGCGCGGCGAGCGGCGCGCGGCTCGGCGAACGACCGCGGCAGGGCATCGGGCAGCGAGGGGCGCGCGTGCTCGCCGCGAGCGCGCAGCGCGGGCTTGCCGCCCCGCTTGAGCTGGCGTGCCAGTTTTCGAAGCCGATCGATGCGCTCGCCCCGCTCGCGCCTCTCTGCCAGCCGCTCGTCGGCCAAACGCTTCGCGTACGCCAGCTTCCACGGGTTGACCGTGGGCGCGGGTGCTGGGTCGAAAGCTAAGGCGAAGGCGGGGAGCAGCGTCAGCGCGAGCGCGCCGGCGAGGAGCCGGGCCGCAAGGCGGGCATGCACGAGCATCGAGGATGTCTCCATGTGGGTGGTCGCCATCCGGGGCAGCTTAAGACTATCGGATGGGTCCGGGGATGTCGCTGAAAACCTTCGATGTGGGCTACTTACCCGTGCCCCACGGTGAGACCATGAGCCCAAGCAACACTATGTATAGTAGGAGTTGTATTCCGTTTGCGATGCGCCAACGTCCGAGCTCGCGCGTCCAACCCGCGGGCTCGCCCTGGCCGCCGCGGGCGGCCGCATCGGCGGCGGCTGTGGCCAGTGCCCCCAATGCTCCTGAGGCCGGCATCTCCATGACGAGCGTGACCAGCACCAGCACCGCCCACAGGCCATTGGCGACCATGAACAGCGGCGTGTCCTTCATGCGGTAGCCCAGCTGTAGGGCGAGCATGTTGCCGACGAGGCCCACGCCGAGCAGCGACGGCAGCGCGACCATGGCCGACAGCCCACGATTGATGCTGAACAGCGTCGCGCGCGCGGACCACTCCTTGGCGCGGCGTGCTTGAAGTGTGTTCCAGTGCGCCGCGAACACCGCGGCGAACCAAGCGAACGCAAACAGCAGGTGCAAATAACTGATCGCGACCAACATGTCGGTTCCCTCCGGGTCTGTCCGAACGCAGGCGCCACTTTGCGCGCGAGTGTAGGACGATTCGGGGGGAAGGGCACGCGGGGGCTGGAGTCAATGCCCCGCCACGTTTCCACAGCGCTATGCTGCAGTGCGCGCGCGCTCCACGTGGTCCTGACGCGCGCGCGGGCGGCCGCCCGCGTGGTGGCCCGGCACTCGCCGCGCGCTCGCCGCCGCAGGCTCATCGCAACCCGTTCAGGCCGCCCGGCGCTGCTCCGGATCCACGCCGAGTAGCAGCAGCTTCTCGAGCACCGCCTGCGCGTCGAACGGCTTCATGAGGTACTCGCTCGCGCCGGCGTCGAAGGCCTCGACCACGAGCGGCGGCTGATCTTCAGTGGTCACCATCACCACCGGCACAGCGGAGTAGCGTGCGTCTGCGCGTACGAGCCGCAGCACCTCGAGGCCGTCCATGCCGGGCAGGCTCCAGTCCAGCAGCACGACCGCGAGCTCTGGCATGGTCTGCAGTTTCGCCAGCGCCTCGAACCCATTGCCCGCCTGCTCGACCTCGAAGCCGAGCTGGGTCAGGTGCTCCGACAGCATTCCGCGCACCGCCTCTGAATCGTCCACCACGAGCGCCTGCATGGGAGCCTCCCTGAGTCCTGGCCCTAACGCGCCGGCTGGAGCCGGATGTGCACGTCCGGGGCTGCGGTCGTAAAGCTCACCGGTTCGCGCTGCGGCGTGAAGCCGGAGGCCTCCACGAACAGGCTGTGCGCGCCCGCCGGAGCGGACATGCAGAAGTGGCCGCGAGCGTCGGTGCGGGTGGCGAACGAGATCTCCGCCATGGACACTCGCGCGTTGGCGACAGGCTGGCCGGCAGCGTCCTCGACCTGACCGCAGAGCAGCGGCCAGTCGGAGTCATCGTTTGCAACGGCGGAAGGGGTGGCAGGAGTGGTCGCGGGAACGCTGGCGGGAGCGGTTGCGGGCTCATGCGCCGGAGGGGTCGCGGTTCGCACGCTGCGAACAGGGGCATGCGTCGCGGATGGCGCGCTTGACACCGCGCTCGCCGCAACACTCGCCGGAGCCGGCGCGGGCGCATGCTCCGGTGGCGTCGGGGTGGCCTCGACCGCCGAAAGGTGCGAGGTGTCGCGCTCGTGCACGATCGCGGGAGCCTGGGTCTCCGGCTGCACCAGCGGAGGCATGACCTCCTCGAGCGGCGGCGGGGTCGCGGCCGTGCGCATGTGCGGCTTGGGGGGAACGGGCACGGGCATGTGCTTCTCGTGCGGCAGAATCTCGACGCGCGGCACCTTCACGCCGAGGAAGGATGGGGAGTTCGTGGGCGCAGGATGTCGCGCTGCGGCAGGCGACAACTGCAGCGCCAGCACGATCAGGATCAGTGCGCCGACGCTGGCGACCGCCAGCACCACCGCACGGTCCACGCCGGGTGTCGGTGGTGTGTGTGGCGCGGTTTCCAGCGCAGCGGCGGAGGGGTAATGGCCGAAGTCGCCGGTGAGTGGCTCCGCATACGCCCCCGGATCGAGCGAGCCCGGCTCGAGCCCCGGCGAGCCCCACGCGATCTCGTTCGGATCGACATCCTGCGCGTGTTCGGCATTCCAACCCACTGGCGCATGGACCGCCAGCACGGGCTGCGCATACTCGGCGCCCCGGCCTGGCTGGGCGTATTCGACCGGTTCGGGCTGCGCGTACTCTGCGCCCCAGCCAGGGGGTGCGTACTCGACGGGCTCGGGCTGTGCGTACTCGGCTGGTTCGGAATCTGGATACTCGGCGTCCCAGCCGGGCTCGGCGAACTCGACCGACTCGGGCCGCGCGGGCCCGCTGTCCCATTCGGGCAGCACGTACGAGACGTTCTCCGGGGTGACGGAGTCGGTGGTCCAGCGGGGCGGCGCGTAGGCGGCGTGTTCGGGCGGCACCGGATCGTTCACAGGCAGATCGTGGGCGAGTGGTTCCGGCGCGAGCGATTCGTCCGCGAACGGCGGGGCCTCGGGTGCTTCGTCGCGGCGGAACACCTCGTTCACTGCCTCGCGCGTCATGCCGGCCGCGTGTGCGTCCAGTTCCTCGAAGAACAGACTCAGCCGCGGTACCTCACGCGGACCTTCCACGCGTGGGCCAACGCGACCCGACTGATCCTTGATCCACGCCGGCAGGTCGAACATCGGGCCGTCGATGCGGGAATCTTCCTGCGACTCCTGCGCCGTCAGTTCAGTGAAGTCGTCGGCATTGCCACTGCCGAGCGCCTCGAGCATGCGCTGTGCTTCCGCCGGGTCGGAGGGCGGCGCGTGCGTGGAAGCCGTGGGCTTCATACCGATGCGGCCCCAGCCCGCCAGCTTCGCCATCTCGCCCGAGCGGCCGAGCTCGGGCCGCGACGGCAATGGCGGCGGCTCGGCGGGAGCGTAAGGGTCCTCCTCGTGCAGCAGCGGCACCGAGGTGACCATGACCGGCGCGGGGAGACCGCGTGAGATCGCGGTGACCAGCGACTCCGCGCGGCGCGTGAGGTCGTCGAGGAAGATGTCCTTCGGTTCCTGCGCCAGCAGCCGGCGCAGCGCGTCGTCATGTTTGGCGAGCCGTGCCTGGCGGTCGCGGCAGTCGTGGCAGGCGGCCAGGTGACGCACGACAAGCTCGAGCGATGGCCCGGTGAGTGCGCCATCGAGCGACGCCGAGAGCTGTTGCACGGTCAGGTGGATCATGCCGCCTGATCCTCGATGTCGCGGACGTGGTCGATATACTCGCGCGCGAGTGCGATGCGGTTCAGCACGCGCGGGACCGGGATGCCGGTGACGCGCGAGATCTCCGCGTAAGACAGGCGCTCGAGCAGCCGCAGCGTGAGCAGCCATTGGTCGTCCGAGTGCAGCAGCGCGAACGCGTGCAACGCACGCTGTTCGTCCTCCACGTAGTGCGCACCGTGCGCGCCCGCGAGCCACGGTTCGCCGTTGGGCCGCCGAGTGCCCACGGTGGGCCGCAGCGGCCGGCCGCGCATCTTCGCGGCATCCAACTGCCGCGCGAGCTTGACGAGCCACGGCAGGAACGGCTTGTGTGACGGCGCCGCGCGCAGCTGCCGCGTGGCGTGCGCCAGCGTCTCCTGGAACAACAGCTCGGCTTCACCCAGGTGCCGCGCGATGGCGAGACAGCCGCGCCACAGGGGCAGCCGATGCGAATAAATGAGCTGCTGCAGCGAGGGGAGATCCCCACGCTGCGCCTTGCTCAGGAGTTCAGGGTCCCTGCCAGGTTCGGTCCAGGGCCGCGTCGATGGAGTGTCCAAGCCGGATCCTCCCGCGGTGGGCCTAGCGGCGCCGCGGATCGGGTGGGGCGGGGGCGATCTCGTTCCCGAAGTTTTCGGCCGGGCCCGGGCTCGGCTGAAGGGCCGTTCTCGACGCCCCGCAGCGGGGCTCCGTGCGCTGCCCGGACGCCACGCGCGCGTCGCCGGGGCTGGCCGGGCTGCGTTTCACAGGCAGGCGGACGCACCCCTATAGTGCGCACTCATGAGACCCATCATGGAAGTCGCGCAGTCGCTCGGCGTGGATCCAGCGCACGTCGAGCTGTACGGCAACTGGAAGGCCAAGATCGCGTTGCAGTCGTTCACGGGCCGGCCGCGCAAGGGGAAGCTGGTGCTGGTGTCGGCCATCACGCCCACGCCCGCGGGCGAGGGCAAGACCACCACCAGCGTCGGTCTGGCGCAGGGGCTGGCGAAGATCGGCGTCAACAGCGCGGTGGCCCTGCGCGAGCCGAGCCTCGGGCCCACGTTCGGCATGAAGGGCGGCGGGGCGGGCGGCGGGGCGTCCGAGGTCGTGCCGGTGGACGACATCAATATGCACTTCACCGGCGACTTCCATGCCGTGTCGAGTGCCCACAACCTGCTCGCCGCACTGGTGGACAATGCGCTGCACCATGACACCGCGCTGGGCATGGACGCGCGACGGACGAGCTGGAAGCGCGTCGTGGACATGAACGATCGTGCGCTGCGCGACATCGTCATCGGCCTCGGTGGCCGCACCGAGGGCGTCCCGCGCGAGACCGGTTTCGACATCACCGCCGCGAGCGAGGTGATGGCGGTGCTGTGCCTGGCCGACGGCATCGCGGATCTGAAGGCACGCCTGGGCCGCATCGTGGTCGGCTACAAGCCCGACGGCTCGCCCGTGACCGCGAACGACCTCAACGCCGTGGGTGCCATGGCCGCGCTGCTGCGGGACGCCTTGAAGCCCAACCTCGTGCAGACCACCGAGGGTGTGCCGGCGTTCGTGCACGGCGGGCCGTTCGCGAACATCGCGCACGGCACCAACACCATCGCCGCCACGCGGGCGGCACTCGCCTACGCCGACATCGTCATCACCGAAGCCGGGTTCGCGTTCGAGCTGGGCGCCGAGAAGTTCTTCGACATCAACTGCCGCTACGGTGGGTTCGCGCCGGCGTGCACAGTGCTGGTGGTGACCATCCGCGCGCTCAAGATGCACGGCGGCGTGCGCGTAGCCGACGTGAACACGCCCGATGTGCGGGCCATGCTGCGCGGCCTGTCGAACATGGAGAAACATCTGGAGAATATCGCCAAGTTCGAACAGCCGTGCGTGGTGGCGATCAATCACTTCCCCTCGGACACGCCGGAAGAGGTCGAGACGCTGCAGAAGCATTGCGACGCGCTCGGAATCGAGGCGGTGGTGAGCCGGGGTTTCGTGGAGGGCGGTCAGGGCTGCATACAGCTCGCCGAGGTGGTGCGCGCCAAGGTCGCGACGAACGAG
>JAYVCN010000430.1:0-3858 GCA_043749875.1 Candidatus Eiseniibacteriota bacterium
GTGGATGCGCGCCTGCCATGCCTGGCCGGGAGCGAATGCGAGCATCTGCGGCTTGGGCAAGCGGGTCTTCCAGCCCGCCTGCGTGGTGTCCACGTTGGCGCTGGCGACGAGTTGTTCGAGCATCTGCATGGGATGTCTCCGGGGTAGGTGTGGACTGACTTCAGCGCATGCCGCTGGCGCGGATCACGAGCAGGCAGAGTGCCGCGAGCAGTGCCGCGGCGGGCATGGTGATGACCCACGCCCACACGATACGCGAGGCGACGCCCCATTTCACCCCGGATAACTTGCGCGAGGCCGACACGCCCGCGCCGACGATGGCGCCGGTGATGGTGTGCGTCGTGGACACGGGAATCCCCATGGCGCTGGCGCCGAACAGAGCGATGGCGCCGGCGGTCTCGGCGCAGAAGCCACCGACGGGCTGGAGTTTGGTGATGCGCATGCCCATGGTCTCCACGATGCGCCAGCCACCGGACAGCGTGCCGAGCCCGATGGCGCCGTAACTCGAGATGATCACCCACAGCGGTACGTGGAACTCGCCCGTGAGCCGGCCGGTCGAGTAGAGCAGCGCGGTGATGATGCCGGCGGTTTTCTGTGCATCATTCGAGCCGTGCCCGAGGCTGAAGGCCGCCGCCGACAGCAACTGCAGTCGCCGGAACAGCGAGTCCACCCCGCGCGGCGTCGAGCGCCGGAACATCCACGACACGATGAGCATGCCGAGGAACCCGAGCACCAGCCCGACCAGCGGCGAGATGACGATGAACATGACCGTCTTGACGATGCCGGCCACGACCACCGCCTTGCGACCCGCAACGGTCACCGCGGCGCCCACGAATCCCCCGATGAGCGCGTGCGACGACGACGTCGGCAGGCCCCACCACCACGTGAGCAGGTTCCAGATCAGCGCGGCGAGTAGTGCCGCGAGCACGATGGCCGGCGTGACCACGGCCGGGTCCACGGTGCCCTTGGCGATGGTCTTCGCCACGTGCACGCCGAACACCGCGAACGCCGCGAAATTGAAGAACGCCGCCCACACGACCGCATAGCGCGGCGCCAGTACGCGCGTGCTGACGATAGTGGCGATGGAGTTCGCCGCGTCGTGGAAGCCGTTGCTGAAATCGAACGCCAGCGCCACGAGCACGATGAGCAGGATGTCGAGCGGCAGCGGAAGCGTCATGTCAGCGGCTCTTCACCACGATGGACTCGATCGCGTTCGCCACATCCTCGCACTTGTCGGACGCGCCCTCGAGCCGGCCATAGATCTCCTTCCAGCGCAGCACGTCGAGTAGCTCGTGTCGGCCGCTGAACAGGTCGGCGGTCGCGTTGCGCGAGATGGTATCCGCCTCGTTCTCGAGCCGGTGGATCTCGACCGTGAACGACACCAGGTTGTGCATGTTCTTGAGGTTCGCCACCGCCTGCTCGATCTGGCTGCCGCACTGCGTCAGGATCTTCGCGAGGCGCAGCGCTTCCGCGGTCGGCTTGCTGACCTTGAACAGCACGATGCGTGAGCCGATGGCCTCGGCCGCATCGAGCACATCGTCGAGATTGCTGGCGAGCGAGTGGATGTCCTCGCGCTCGAGTGGCGTGATGAATGTGCGGTTGAGCCGCTCGAAGATCTCGTGCGTCACCAGATCCGCCTCGTGCTCGACGTCCTTGAGCTCACGGGCGCGCTCGTCCAGCCGGTCGAACGACTCCATCATCTGGTACAGCAGTTCGCAGCCCTTGCGGACCAGCGCCGCTTGCTTGCGGAACAGGACGAAGAAGTCCTCTTCACGTGGAAACAACGAGAACATGCGGGAGCCTCCGGGTGCGTCGGGGTGAGCGGGGCCTGCTATTCTGGCCGCACCGGCCGGGCCAGCGCCAGCGACACGACGCGCTGCAGCAGTTGGCGGTACGACAGGCCCGCGGCCAACGCGGCGCTCGCGAACTCCTCCTTCTCGGCGATCTCGGGGTTGGGGTTCGCTTCGAGCAGGTAGATCTCGTTATGCGCGGTGAGCCGATAGTCCACGCGTGCGTAGCCGTCCAGCTCGAGCATGCGGTACACGCGCCGCGTCGTCCGCTCGAGCGCGCGCGCCACGACCGGATCGAGATTCTCGGCGCGGTGCGCGTCGATCTCGTGTTTCTTCTGGTAGTCGAGGCTGTGCTTCACGCGCTCGGTGGCGATCGGCTCGCCAGTCTCCGCGAGCTTGCCGAAGTCCAGCTCCCACACCGGCAGCGTGCGGATGCGCTCGTTGCCGATGGCCGCCACGTACAGCTCGCGGCCCTCGATGTACTCCTCCACCAGCGCCTCGGTGCCGATCGACTCGTGCACGAACCGCACGCGCTCGGCGAGACGCTCGTCGGAATCCACCAGGCTCGCCTGCGCGATGCCGAGCGAGGACTCCTCGCTGGCGCTCTTCACGAACAGCGGGAACCTGAGGCTCTTGGGCCGGCGAGGCTTGTGTGCGCGTGCGCATACAAAAAACGCCGGCACGCGCACGCGGTGGTAGGTGGCGATCTTCTTGGTGATCGCCTTGCTGCGCGCGAGCACCAGGCCTCTCGGATTGCAACCGGTGTACGGTAGTTTGAGTAGCTCGAGGTAACTCACGACGTGAGAATCAAAATCCGACAGCCCATAGAATTCTTCAAGTAAATTAAACACGACGTCCGGTTTCCATTCCTCGGCAGCCACCCGGATCGGGTTCAGCTCGTCCTGCACGCCGAGTGCGCGCACCTCGTGGCCGATCTTCCGCAGCGTGCTCACCACCCCGAACTCGGTCTTCCAACGGTGCACCTCCTCGGGCGGCTGGCCTTTCAGCGTGTCGGGCGGCACCAGCGAGGGGTGCATGAGCACGAGGATGCGCAACGGCTTCTTCACAGCGCCACCCAGTTCCGGTGCGAATAGTGAAAATGCACCGTGCGCACGGTGAGCAGGAGGGCGAAGTCCACGCGCAGCCGGCGCGCGTCGCGCGGGGCGCGCAGCTCGAGCGCGCGGCAGCGCGATGACACGTCCTCGAGCACGTGCTCGAGCGTGAACTGTGACTCGCCGGTGAAGCGCGCCACCATGCGCCGCAGTTCGGCCCGGTGGCGGCGCAGGAACGCGGTGGCGGGCTCGCCGCGGCGGCCGGGCTCGGCCGCGAAGATGCGCTGCAATTCGCGATCCGGGATCGTGGGCCGGTCGCTGGCGTGGTGCGCCTGCTTGGCCGCGTAGTGCTCGCGCAGCGTCTGCTGGACCTGCGACAGGGGCTCGACCTGGCGGCGCGAGCGCACCGGCGGCGTGCCGCCGCGCAACTCGCGCATCAGCTCGTCCACGTACTCGAGCTTCTTCAACGCCGCCCAGTCGGCGTAGCGCCGCCGCCACTGCGAGCGCGGCGCGAGCCAGACCGCGAATGTCTCGGCGAAGTCCTCGTGCGGGTGCGCCTGCGCGTAGTACTGGCGCAGGTGCTGCACGTGGCGCTGGCTGGCGGGATTGGGGCGGTAGAGCGTCGGGTAGGGGCGCGACGGGTCCCCGAACGTGCGCCGCCAGCCGTCGCGGCGCTGCAGTCGCCACGCGTGCTGCACCGCATGGCCGCCTTCGTGGCGCAGGATCATGAGGCATTCCTCGCGCGCACTGCCCTCGGCCTCGATCATCATGGAGCGCTCGAGCTTCAGCAGCCGGGGGTGCACGAGATAGAACGGCACCGCGATGCCCGGTACGCCGTCGGGCGAGAACCACTCGGTGCTCACCCACACGTGCGGCTTGAGTTTCAGGCCGCGCTGTTCGAGCTCGCCCCACACCTGGTGCACGAGCGGCTCGAGCGCGCTGCCCTCGACCGTCGCGTCCAGTTGCTCGAAGCGCAGGTCGAGCAAGCGCTCGTCACCCAGCGCGGCCCAGCGGCGAGT
>JAYVCN010000431.1:0-4344 GCA_043749875.1 Candidatus Eiseniibacteriota bacterium
GGCGCCCGCCCTTTCGGTTGGACGATCAAGGGGGGAGTGCGAGGGGTTGCGTATGAGGGGAGTCGAGCGCAGGCCGAAGCCAGGGACTGGAGTAGGCCGTCAAGCGCGAGTCAGGGAGGGAGGGTCATGGATGGCCCGACCGAGCGTTCCCCTCATACGCAACCCCTCGCACTCCCCGACGTTCAGCGTCAGCCGCACAGACAAGAAACCCCGCAGCGAAAAAACCGCGGGGCTTCTGGGTGACTGTGCGCGAGGACGCGCGTCTATACGTGTCGCGAGACCAGCGCTGCCAGCTCCGCCTTCGGCCGGTTCCCCATCACGCGCTCGACCATCTCGCCGTTCTTGAAGATCATCAGAGTCGGGATCGAGCCCACCCCGTACTTGATCGCGACTTCCTGCTCCTCGTCCGTGTTGAGCTTCACGACCTTGACCTTGCCACTGAACTCCTCGGCGATCGCGTCGACGGTCGGGCCCACGGCGCGGCAGGGCCCGCACCAGGGGGCCCAGAAATCAACCAGCACCGGGGTGCCGGCCTTCAAGACTTCAGAGTCGAAATTGGCATCGGTGACCGGAATTGCGTTTGACATGAGTTTCTCCGGAAATTCGGGTCGTGGCCGGGGGCACAGGTGTCGATGCCCGGAACGCTGGTGGCCGCTGTGGCACCCGGCGGGGACGGCGTGCGCTCGGTACTTCCGATGCAGCTGGGGCCCTTGGGGTGCTCGCGGAATCGCGGCGATACGCGCAGAATAGGCAAGCTGACAAGGTGTCGTCAACGCGTGAACGGCTCGCGGGCAATCCTCCTGACCGCTTCTCGCCCCACCACCACTCGGCCGCACGCGTCTCGCTCTCCAGATATCGCCTGGCCTCCCGGTCCCTAACACTGCCAAGGCACGCCACATGATTCCCCTGCGGGACGACAATCCGACGCGTCGAGTGCCGGTGATGACGCGCCTGCTCATCGTGCTGAACGTGCTCGTGTTCATCTTCGAGAAGTCGCAGGGCGACGCGCTCCCTGAGTTCCTGCGCGACTGGGGCGTGGTGCCGGGGCGGCTGTTCGCCGCGTTCTCCGGTGACACGTCGCTCCCGCTCGAACTCAGCACGGTGTTCACCTCGCTGTTCCTCCACGGCGGCTGGCTGCACCTGATCGGGAACATGTGGTACCTGTGGATCTTCGGCGACAACATCGAGGACCGCATGGGCTCGTGGCGCTTCCTCGGCTTCTATCTGTCGGCTGGCTTCGTGGCCGCGCTCCTGCACTCGGCGCTCCAGCCCGGTTCGCCCATCCCCACGGTCGGCGCGAGCGGTGCCATCGCCGGCGTGCTCGGCGCCTATGCCATGGCGTTCCCGCGTGCGCGCGTGATGACGCTGATCCCGATCATCTTCTTCTTCCAGATCGTCGCCGTCCCGGCGCTGGTGTTGCTCGGCATCTGGTTCGTGTTCCAGTTCATCGCCGGCACGATGGCGTTCGGCAGTGGCAGTGGCAGCGGCGGCGTGGCGTGGTGGGCGCACATCGCCGGGTTCGCGTACGGCTTCGTCATCATGGGGCTGATGACGCGCCGGCAGCGCGCGCGGGCGGCGCTGGTCGACTAGCGCGGTGCGGCTGCGGCTGGGCGGCCACCCTCACCCCAGCCCCGCGCCCACCTTTCCCGCGCCCGGCCGAGGCCCTACTCTCGGTCTCCCCGCGCCCGGCGCGGGCGGCGCGCGCGCATCGCGCGGCCGGACCGATGACCACTCCACGGAGGACGCTCCCGTGCGCTCCGACCTCGACGGACTCATGCAACAGCGCGGCCTCGCCGGCCTCGTCGTGCTGGCGCTCGACCGCTACAGCCCGGCGTTCTACTACGCCACCGGGCAGAAGATCCATCATGGCTTCTACGTGCGCACCGCCGACGGCCGTGCGCACCTCGTGCACGACCCCATGGAGCGCGACCAGGCCGCGCTCGTCGGCTGCGAGACGTCATCGTACGCCCAGCGCGGATTCCTGCAGCGGGTCAAGTCCGCGGACTCGCAGGCCAAGGCGCTCGGCGAGCTCGTGGCCGAGGTCACGGGCGAACTGGGAATGTCCGGCCGTGTCGCGTTCACGGGCGACGTGCCGCTCGGCTTCGGCTACCTGATGCTCGATCACCTGAAGCGATTGGCGCCCGCGCTCGAGGTGGACCCGGTCCAGCCGGACGTGCTGGCCGTGGCGAGCATGACCAAGACGGAAGACGAGCTGGACAAGATCCGCCACTGCTCGCGCGGCGCGGTCGAGGCCATGAAGCGCGTGCGCGACGAGCTGGCATCGCTGCGCCGCAGTGGCGACAGCTTCACCACCGCGAGCGGCGATCGCGCCACGCTCGGACATCTCCGGCGGCTCCTGCACCGGACGTTTGCCGAGTTCGGCTTGGCGGAGGACGGCGAGAGCATCGTGGCGCAGGGCCGCGATGCGGGCGTGCCGCACAACCGGGGCAACGATGGCGATGCGATCCGCGCCGGCGCACCGATTCTGGTCGACATCTTCCCGGCCGAGGCCGGAGGCGGCTACCACACCGACATGACGCGTACGTTCTGCCTCGGGCCCGCGCCCGAGCCGCTGCAGAAGGTGTACCGCGAATGTCGCGAGGCATTCGACACCGCCATGGCCCGCATGCGCGGCGGCGAGTCGTGCCGGAGCTTCCAGGAACTCGTGTGCGACGTGTTCGAGGGCCAGGGCCACACGACGGTGCGCGCTAACCAGGGCACGGAAGAGGGCTACGTACACGGGCTCGGCCATGGCGTCGGGCTGGCGGTGCACGAAGGGCCACGCTTGGGCGGGCCGCCCACGAACACCGCGTTGCTCGAGCCCGGGCACGTGGTGTCGGTGGAGCCGGGGCTTTACTACCCCTCGCGCGGACTCGGCGTCCGCATCGAGGATCTTGTCGCCGTGAGAAAAGACGGCAGCATCGAGAACCTCACGCCCGCGCCGTATGAGCTGGAGATCCCGCTCCGTTCATGAAGACCACCTCGTACGAGATCACGCCGCCACCCGGGCACGAGCGCGTCATCCTGGTGGGTCACGCGCGGGGCACCCGCGCGGCGCGCGGGTCCGAGCGCGAGCACATCGAGCGTTCGCTCGATGAGTTGGCGCTGCTTGCCGACACGGCAGGCGTCATCGTGGCCGACAAGCTCGTGCAGCGGAGCGGCACGATCCATCCCGCCACGTTCCTCGGCAAGGGCAAGGTCGAGGAGTTGAAACAACTCGCCGAGATGCGCAAGGCCGAAGTGGTGATCTTCGACGACGACCTGTCGCCGGCGCAGGTGAAGAATCTCGAACGGCTCCTCGACCGCAAGGTCATCGACCGCAGTGAGCTGATCCTCGACATCTTCGCGCGCCGCGCGCGCTCTCGCGAGAGCCGGCTGCAAGTCGAACTGGCGCAGCTCGAGTACACGCTGCCGCGCCTGACCGGCATGTGGAAGCATCTCGAACGCCAGGCCGGCGGCATCGGCACGCGCGGTCCCGGTGAGACGCAGCTCGAGACGGACCGCCGCATGGTGCGTGAGAAGATCGCGCGCCTGAAGCGCGAACTGGAGAGCGTCGAGCGCGAGCGCGAGACGCAGCGCGCGCGCCGCCGCCGCGAGTATCGTGCGGCGCTCGTGGGCTACACGAACGCGGGAAAGAGCACGCTGTTCAATGCCCTCACGCGCTCCGAGGTGTTCGTGGAGAATCGGCTGTTCGCCACGCTCGACTCCACCACGCGCCAGATGGTGAACGCCGAGCGCGAGATGGCACTGGTCACCGACACGGTCGGGTTCATCCGCAAGCTGCCGCATCATCTGGTGGCGTCGTTTCACAGCACGCTGGTCGAGGCCATCGAGGCTGACGTGCTGCTGCACGTGACCGACGCTGCCGACCCCGACTTCCGCCGTCACCTGAACGCGGTGGACGCTGTGCTCGACGAGATCCTCACCGAGCCGCGCCCGCCGCGCATCATGGTGTTCAACAAGTCGGACCGCATGTCCGACGACGCGCTGGCGACACTGCGCGTCGAGTTCCCCGACTGCATGGTGGTGTCCGCGCTCGAGAATGTCGGACTCGATGTGCTGCGCGCCGAGCTCTTTCGTCGCGTCGCGGCGAGCACGCCACGCCGCCGCGGCCACGCGGCCGAGGACGAGGTGACCGAACCAGTGGAAGGCACGCCGTGAGCGATACCGAGCTGGTGTTCGACGCCACGCTCGAGGCTCCCGCCGAGCGCGTATTCGCCGCGCTCACCGAGGCGCGGCACCTCCAGCGCTGGTTCTGCGACGCGTGCGAGAGCGAGCCGCGCGTGAACGGCCGCCTGCTCATGCGCTGGACGCGACCCGGCAGTTCACGCGAGCCGTTCGAAG
>JAYVCN010000432.1:0-3733 GCA_043749875.1 Candidatus Eiseniibacteriota bacterium
TCGAGGGCGGGTTCGACGCGTGGAAGCAGGCGGGCGGCATGCTGGTGAACTCCAGCAAGCTGCCGCGGCGCGACGCGCAGGGGCGCACGGTGTGGGTCACGCGGGCGCGGCCCAAGGTCGATCGCATCGCCTGCCCGTGGCTGATCCGGCGCTTCGTCGACCCGCACGCGGTGTTCCTGTTCGTTGCACCCACCGAAGTGGCTGGGGTCGCAGAGCGCTTCGGCGCCACGCCGTTCGACGTCGAGGGCGTGTTCTGGACGCATCGCGACGGCACCTGCACGTTCGACACCATGATCGAGGAGTTCGGGCTCGACTCGCCGGCATTGAAGCAGCTGGCGAACATCGTGCGCGGTGCGGATACGGCTCGCTACGACCTGGCGCCGGAAGCGCCGGGGCTGCTGGCGGCGTCCGTGGGCTACTCGCGCATGTTCAAGGACGACCTGGCGCAACTCGACGCGGCGAGCGTCATGTATGACGCGTTCTACCGCCGTTGCCGCGACGCACAGGACGAAACGCACAACTGGCCGGCGGCGAAGCCGGTTGCGGAGCCCGCGCGCAGGTGAGTGCGGGCGAACCCGCGACGGCGTTGACCGGCGCCGCCCGGGCACCCGCCTTTCGCGAGGCCACCGGCGTGTGGTGGCGCATCGGCTGGCTGTCGTTCGGCGGACCCACGGCACAGATCGCGCTCATGCACCGAGTCCTGGTGCGTGAGCGCGGCTGGCTCGGTGAATCCGAGTTCCTCGACGCGCTCGGCTTCTGCATGCTGCTGCCCGGCCCCGAGGCCATGCAACTGGCCACGTACGCCGGCTGGAAGCTCCACGGCGTGCGCGGCGGGCTCGTGGCAGGCGTGCTGTTCGTGCTGCCGGGGGCACTGGTGGTACTGACGCTCGCGGCGACCTACGCGGCGTTCGGCCATGTGCCGCTGGTGCTCGCAGCGTTCCGTGGCATCAAGGCGTGCGTCCTCGTGCTGGTGATCGAAGCACTGCTGAGGATCGCCAAGCGCGCGCTCACGAGTGCCCGCCAGGTGGCGGTCGCGGTCGCCGCATTCGTGGCCATCTTCGCGTTCGCCACACCGTTCCCGCTCATCGTGCTCGCGGCGGCGCTGATCGGACTGGCGTGGCCTACCGGGGCGGCGCCGGAGGCGCCGGTTGTTCCCATCGAGCGCATCAAGTGGACAGCGACGCTCCGCACCGTCGGCGCGTGGAGCGCGATCTGGGCCGCTCCACTGCTCGCCATTGTCGCCGCATTCGGGCGGGAGCACATCCTGTCGCAGCTCGCATGGTTCTTCTCCAAGCTCGCCATGGTCACGTTCGGTGGCGCGTACGCCGTGCTGGCGTACATGAGCCAGGACGTGGTCATGCATCACGGCTGGCTCACCGCGGGCCAGATGCTCGACGGGCTGGGATTCGCAGAGACCACGCCGGGGCCGCTCATCCTGGTCACCGAGTTCGTCGGCTTCCTCGCCGCGGCGCATGCGAATCCCCTCGCGCCGTTCGCCTATGGACTGCTCGGTGCCGGCGTGGCGCTGTGGGCCACGTTCGCGCCGTGCTTCCTGTGGGTGTTCGCGGGCGCGCCGTACATCGCGTGGCTGGGCGGGCGCCCGCGCCTCAAGAGCGCGTTGTCGGCCATCACCGCTGCCGTGCTGGGCGTCATCTTGAACCTCGCGATGTGGTTCGCGATCCACGTGCTGTTCGCGCACGTCGGCGCGTGGCAGGCGGGACCGGTGCGGCTGCCGATCCCCGAGCTCGACACACTCGACGTGCGCATGCTCGGGCTGACGCTCGCGAGCGCGCTGCTGCTGCTGCGACTGCGCTGGAGCGTGCATCGCACGCTGGCCGCGACCGCGGCGTTGTCGCTCGTGCTGGCGCTGCTGGTTCGCTAGTGTTCCGTGACGCTGGCCATTCCGACCACGCCATGGCACCCACGGGGGACCCACGGCCAATCCTCTCCATGGTCCATGGAATCAGGACGCTGCGACATTCGTGGCGACCTGATTCCGTACAGGCTCACGGCGGCGCACGGACTGCGCCAGCGCCGCGCGTTCAACGGGCGCGTACGCGTGGTGTCGGTCGGCCTCCCTTCCCTTGTCTCGGGTGGCCCCGTCGTCCTGAGTGCAGCTCCCGAAGGGTTTCGTTCTCCAGCGCCTGATTGGCCACGATGCGCTTGAGCAGTGCGTTCTCCCGGGTCAGCACTCGCACCAACTCACTCGGGCTCGGCTGAACTCGGACGTAGCGGGCCTTCCAACGGTAGAACGTCTTTCGGTTGATGCCGTGCTTCCGAATCACTTCGCTCGCACTCGAGGCGAGTTCCGCTTCGTTGAGGATTGCGATGATCTGTTGCTCGCTGTAGTGGCGTTTCCCCACGCTTCCTCCGGCGCCCGTTCCCGTGAAGAACGGCGGGCTCCGCCCTGAGGAGCCCGCCGCTTACCGCCGTCCTGGCGAATGGCTCACCGACACGGCAGGTGGAGTTGGATGTTCCCTCCGCCCAGCGTGCCCGATGCGCGATAGCCATTGGACAGGCTGAGGTCGAAGGTGTCGTTTCGCCCCGGCTCGCCGTTGTCGCTCACGACGGCGGTGTAGCTGAACCCACCCTGACCGTCGATCTCGCAGCTGCCGGTGATGCGGCGCACGGTGGCGCTCACCACCGTGTAGCCGGTGACGCCCGTTCCCTTGACCTTGGGCCCGCCGGCGCCGTGGTCGAGGTAGGTCAGGTGACCCCAGAAGGAGCCGTTCTTGATGCCGCCCGCAGCGCCGAAGTTGCCCTTGGCTCCCGACGGTGTCCCGGTGATCCACCCGCCGCCGGTCACGAAGTCGTTCCCGGTGCAGACGGGCTTGCCCTGGCAGGTCACGTCCGCGTGCGCAGCCGAGATCACCACGTCGGCGATGCCGGTCACCACCACGTGCAGTGCGTTGACCGTGATACTGCCCGTCGAGCCGCTTTGCTCGTTGATCACGACCCGGCCGGCCCCCGCGGGCAGCGTGATGGTCTGATTGCTCTCGCCGCTCACGACGATCGCCTGGCCGTTGATGACCAGGTTGACGACCTCGGACGAGCCGGTGGTCTGCGGACCGCCGCTCGCACACACCGCCTGCGCCCGCGCCATCAGGAACGAGGCGCCGATGGTCTGGCCGCCCACCGTCAGATTGAGATCGGCCGCCGAGGCCTCGGACCGGCTCCGGTCGCCCTGACCGATGGCGGTCGCGTGCAGGACCTGGGCGGTCAGCGTACCCGGGATGCTGGCGGAGAGGAGTGAGGCCTCCGCTGCGCCGCCTGAGGGAGGAAGCGGTCCCGCGTGCGACAGCGTGGTCGAGGTACCGAGCACGTTGGCCTGCACGGCGGTCGCTTCACCACTGAAGCTGGTCGAACCGCCACCCGCGCCGCCACCCGAGGGCCGCGCCGATTGGACGTGTGTGAGGTCAGCTCCCTGCACGGCGGTGGGCGGAGTCTTTCCGCACGAACCGAGAGCGGCGGCCGCCATACCTACGATGAGTGTCGAGATCAGGACCCGACGGATCGTGGTTGTCATGTTCCTGCCCTCCTTTTTGCACGATGGTGTTCGTTGACATGCTGTCGGCTGCTTCGGGCCCGGCGCGGCACTCCTTTCGGCGTCGAGCCGAGATGGGTGAACATCACGCACCGCAGCACGCGGGCAGCCGCCGAGCACCGGCGGCTGCGCGCCGCCGTGCTATCGATAGAGCGTCTTGACGTGGCCCCAAGTGTCCGGGCGAACCGC
>JAYVCN010000433.1:0-4244 GCA_043749875.1 Candidatus Eiseniibacteriota bacterium
GGCAGCTGGAAGCCGCGTGCGACCTCGGCCACGAGTGCGGCGTGCTCGAGCCCGCCCACCGCCACCACGCCGATCTCGCTGGCGCGGAAGCGGCGCTCGAACTCGCGCACCAGCAGCTCGCGCGTGAATGTGGCCACGCTCTCGACGGTACCGAGGATCGGGCGTCCGAGCGCGTGGTCGCCCCACAACTGCTCCGAGAGCTGGTCGGCGACCATCGCCTCGGGGCTGTCCTCGTAGGACAGGATCTCCTCGCGCACCACCGATTTCTCGCGTTCGATCTCGGCGTCGTCGAAGCGCGAGCGGCAGACGATGTCGGACACCACCTCGACGGCCTGGGCCAGGTGCTCGGACAGCACGCGGGCCGTGTAGCACACTTGCTCACGCGAGGTGAACGCGTCGAGGTGACCGCCGAGCGATTCGAGGCTCGCGGCGATGGCGCGTGCGTCGCGCGTGGTGGTGCCCTTGAACATCATGTGTTCGAGAAAGTGCGTGATGCCCAGTTGCTCGCGCGGTTCGTCGCGCGAGCCAGTGCGCAGCCACGCGCCGAGCGACAGCGTGCGCCGGTCGCGCAGGGTCTGGGACAGCACGGTGAGACCGCCGGGAAGGACGGTCCTGTCGACGGCAGCGCTCATCTCGAGATCCTTCGCGGACCGCCTGGTTGCGGGGGCAGCGCCCGGAACGGGTGCGCGGCGGGGGCGGGTGTGGGCCGATGACATCCAGGGGCCGAGGGTGGGACCACGGAACCTGCCACCGTGGACCCGGGCGAGCAAACGGCGGGCGGCCCGCAAGGACCGCCCGCCGTCGAAAACTGCGAGCGACTACCGGCGCCGGGGCCCGCGATCGCGGTCCCGGCCACCGCCGCCGCGCTCCCGGTCCCGACCACCACCACCGCCACCGCTGCCACTGCCCGCGCCCGCTCCCACGTAGCCTTCTGGCTGCGGCAACAGGGCACGACGCGACAGGCGGATTTTGCCATCCCGGTCGACGTCCACGACCTTGACCATCACCAGGTCGCCGACGTTGAGCACGTCCTCGACCTTCTCGGTGCGGCCCCAGTCGATCTCGGACACGTGCAACAGCCCGTCACGCCCCGGCACGATCTCCACGAACGCGCCGAAGTTCACGATGCTGCGCACCTTGCCCTGGTAGGTCCGGCCGATCTCGGGATCCTCGGTGATGTTGCGGATGATCTCCTCGGCCCGCTTGCTGCCTTCCATGTTCACGGCGGCGATGCGGATCTCGCCCGTGTCCTCGATATCGATCTGGCAGCCGGTTTCCTCGGTGATCTTCTTGATGATCTTGCCACCCGGCCCGATGACCTCGCGGATCTTGTCGGGATTGATGTGCATGATCGTGATGCGCGGCGCGAACGGCGACATCTCGCCGCGTGGCGCGCTCAGGCAATCCTTCATCTTGCCGAGGATGAACAGCCGGCCGACGCGTGCCTGCTCGAGCGCGCGCTTCATGATCTCGAACGAGATGCCGCCGATCTTGGTGTCCATCTGGAACGCGGTGACGCCCTCGGTCGTACCGGTCACCTTGAAGTCCATGTCGCCGAGATGATCCTCGACGCCGAGGATGTCGGTGAGCACGGCGACGCGGTCGCCCTCCTTGATGAGACCCATGGCCACACCCGCTACCGCCGCCTTCACCGGCACGCCGGCATCCATGAGCGCCATGGACGCACCGCACACCGACGCCATCGACGACGATCCATTCGACTCGAGGATGTCCGAGACGATGCGGATCGTGTACGGGAAGCTCGTATCGGCGGGAATCACCGGTTCAACGGCCCGCTCGGCCAGTGCGCCGTGACCGATCTCGCGCCGGCCCGGGCCGCGGATGGGCCGCGTCTCGCCCACGGAGAACGGCGGGAAGTTGTAGTGCAGCATGTACGATTTCCACGACTGGCCCTCGAGCTCCTCGACGCGCTGCTCGTCCGACTTGGTGCCGAGCGTCGTGACCACGAGCGCCTGCGTCTCGCCACGCGTGAACAGGCACGAGCCGTGCGTGCGCGGCAGCAGGCCGACCTCGATGCTGATGGGGCGGATCTGGTCGGGCTTGCGGCCGTCCGAGCGCACGCCATCGCGCAGGATCATCTCGCGCAGCTCGTCGCGCTCGACGTCGTGCAGCAGCTTGCCGATGAACACGGCCTTGTCGCCATACTTCTCGGCCAGCGCCGCGGCCGCCTCCTTGGTGATGATGTCGAGCTCTTCCTGGCGCGCATCCTTGCCGGGAATCCGGATCGCATCGCGCAGCCGGCTGGTGTAGCGCGCGCGCAGGTCGGCCTCGAGCTCGCCGACGTCCACCTTGTCGACCACCGGACGCTTCGGCTTGCCGCACAGCTTCACCAGCTCGTTCTGCACCGCGACGATCTTGCGGATGTTCTGCGTCGCGAACTCGAGTGCGGCGATCATGTCCGCCTCGGGCACCTCGCGGCAGCCGCCCTCGACCATGATGATGTCGTTCGCCGTGCCCGCCACGACGATGTCCACGTCGGACTCATCGAGCTGCGCGAACGTCGGCATCACGATCCACTGGCCGTCCACGCGGCCCACGCGCACGGCGGCGACGGGCTCGGGGAACGGGATGTCCGACAGCACCAGCGACGCGGAGCCGCCGATCAAGGCCAGGACATCGGCGTCGTGCTCCTGGTCGCTCGACACCACCGTCGCCATGATCTGGGTCTCGTACGTCCACTGCTTGTGCATGAGCGGACGAATCGGACGGTCGATCTGGCGGCTCGACAGGGTTTCCTTCTCGGTCGGTCGCCCTTCACGCTTGAAGAAGCCACCCGGGATCTTGCCCGCGGCGTACGTGCGCTCGCGGTAGTCGCAGGTCAGGGGCACGAAATCGAGCCCCGGCTTCGCCGTCTTCGCGGCACTCGACGCCACCAGCACGATCGTGCCGCCCAGCTGCACGACGGCAGAGCCGCCCGCCAGCTTGGCCCACTTGCCGGTGCTGATCGTGAGTTCCTTGCCGCCCATGTCCACGGTTACTCTGTGCTCAGCCATTCCACTTCCTGTGCTCTCGCATGCAGCCGGGGCCTTCCCGACCGCTGTCCACCCTGCCGTGCGTGCGGCGCCCGGAGGGTCGGACGGGGGCCCTCCCCGTCCTAAGAGAACGCGGCCCCTTGTGGAGGCCGCGTCTCAAGCCGCAAGGATTTCCTAGCGGCGTAGTCCCAGGTCTTTGACGACCTTTCGATACCGTTCGACCTTCGTCGCCTTCAGGTAGTCCAGCAGGCGGCGGCGCTGACCGACCATGCGCAGGAGTCCACGGCGCGAAGCGTGGTCTCGCTTGTGGACCTTGAAGTGCTCGGTGAGGTAGTTGATCTTCTCGGTGAGGAGGGCGATCTGCACCTCCGGCGACCCGGAATCACCTTCGTGGGTCTTGAATTTCTCGATGATGCCCAGCTTCTGTTCCTTGGTCAGCGTCAAGGGCTGGCTCCTGAAGTGGGTGAGTGCCCGGCCCCGCCCGCGAGGTTCAGGTCTCGAAGGGCGGCGCGTGCCGCATGATGAGCGCAGCGAAGACATACAAAGACATGCAATCGAACCCTGAGGGTTCAGGGCGACGGGCGATTATACCACCGACGGCCGCCGGTCTCCAGCCGGGCAGCGCGAAGCAGGGAGCCTGTGTCACCAGGTTGGGCCCCGAGGATGGTGGATGGGCTCGGACGCCCGTGTAAGTCGTTGCGGCGGTGTGATCGAGTGATCAGGATTGCCGCGAGACGCAGGCACCGTCGATGCTTGGCGCACAACCCTTCAGTCCCGGGGTGGCCCGAGCTCGCTGAGTCGGCGGCGCACCTCCGCCACATCGGCGGTCATCGCGGCGATCAGCGGCCCCGGGCCCGTGAACGCCTGCTCGGGCCGCAACCAGTCCGCGAACGCCACCGTCAGGTCCTTGCCATACAGGTCGCCGGTCCAGTCGAGCAGGAACACCTCCAGCGTGCGCAAGCCCCCGCCGAACGTGGGCCGCACCCCGAGGCTCAGGGCGCCCATGCGCCACTCCTGCTCACCCGCGATGCGCACCCAGACCGCGTAGATGCCGTGCGCCGGGATGTGCTGCTCGTCGTGCAGGCGCAGGTTCGCGGTCGGGAACCCGAGCGTGCGGCCGATGCGATCGCCGCCCACGACGAGCCCGCTGAACCCGTACGGGCGACCGAGCAGTTCGCCCGCGCTGGCGACCTTGCCCTCGCTGAGCAGCGCGCGGATGCGCGTGCTGGTCACCGGCGCGCCCGCGGCCAC
>JAYVCN010000434.1:0-3231 GCA_043749875.1 Candidatus Eiseniibacteriota bacterium
GTCGTGGACATGACGGTCGGCCAGAAGGCGAAGATCTCGGTGGACGCGTTCCCGGACACGACGTTCGCGGGCACGGTGACGGAGATCGGCAACACCGCCAAGCGTTCGTCGATCTCGACGGTCGAGGGCCAGACCAACTTCGAGGTCAAGGTGGTGTTCGACAACAACGTGCCTCAGGTGCGCCCCGGCATGACGGCGGACGTGGACATCCAGACCGGCACGCACGTGAAGACACTGGCCCTGCCGATCCAGGCGGTGGTGATTCGCACGCAGAGCCAGCTCGACCGCGCCGCGCGCGGCAAGGTCGCCGTACGGAAGAAACCGGGGGCCAAGGCGTTCGCCGCGGAGGACGACACCGCGGGCAAGAAGGACCCCGAGATCACGGGCATCATGGTGGTGAAGGAGAACGTCACGCACTTCGTGCCGGTGCGTACCGGGCTCGCCAGCGAGACCATGATCGAGGTGTTCGGCGAGGTGAAGGAAGGCGACACGGTGGTGTCCGGTCCCTACAAGGCGCTGCGCGAACTCAAGCCCGGGGCCAAGGTCAAGCGTGAGTTGGCCGGCGCGAAGCCGTCCAAGTGAGAGCCTGATGCTCATCCAGATCCGTGACCTGCACCGCGTCTACCAGGTCGGCGAGAGCGAGGTGCGCGCACTGGACGGCGTGGACCTCGACATCGCGGCCAACGAGTACGTGGCCATCATGGGCCCGTCGGGCTCGGGCAAGTCCACGCTCATGAACATCCTCGGTTGTCTCGACACGCCGTCCTCCGGTTCCTATCGGCTCAAGGACAAGGAGATCGCGGAGCGCACCGACGACGAACTCGCACAGATCCGCAACCAGGAGATCGGATTCGTGTTCCAGACCTTCAACCTGCTGGCGCGCGCCGATGCGCTCCACAATGTGGAACTGCCACTGGTCTACGCCGGCATGCGCCACGAGGAGCGCAGGAAGCGCGCCAAGGAGTCGCTGGAGCTGGTGGGACTGGGGGACCGGATGAAGCACAAGCCGAACGAGCTGTCCGGCGGGCAGCGCCAGCGCGTCGCCATCGCACGCGCGCTCGTGAACCGGCCCAGCATCATCCTCGCCGACGAGCCCACCGGTAATCTTGACTCGAAAACCGGCGAGGAGATCATGGCTGCGTTCGAGGCCATCTGGCGCCAGGGCAACACCGTCATCCTGGTGACGCACGAACCCGACGTCGCCGAGCACGCGCGGCGCATCGTGCGCATGCGCGACGGCAAGATCGAGAGCGACCTCGCGAACGCGGGCCCACGCATGGTTCAGCCACTGCCGGTGGCGGGATCGGAGTCGGCGTGAACCTACGCGAGAGCGTCGGCATCGCCCTCGGCGGCGTGCGCGCCAATAAGTTGCGCTCGTTCCTGACGCTGCTCGGCATCATCATCGGCGTCGCCTCGGTCATCGCGGTCGTGTCTTTCGTGGAAGGGCTCAACCGGTTCGTGACACAGAAGCTCCTGAACGCCGGCGCCAATGTGTTCGTGGTCGACAAATACGGCTTCATCACCAGCCAGGAGGCGTTCGAGCAGGCGAACAAGAATCCGGACGTCACGCTCGAGGACGCCGATGCGCTGCGCGCCGGCATGCGCCATGCCTCGATGGTCGTCGCCGAGACCGGTTCCTCGGCGCCGGTGCGCTACCGCGCCAAGGTGCTCAAGGGCATCACCATCGACGGCCGCAGCGCCGGCTACGACCTGGTGGACGACCTCACGATCGAGCACGGGCGCCATCTGTCCGAACTGGACGATGGCGAGCGGCGTGCGGTGGCGGTGATCGGGCCGGAGGTGGCCGAGGAGTTGTTCGGTACGCTCGACCCCATCGGCAGAACGATTCGCATCGATCGCTATGAGTTCGAGGTCATCGGCATCACCGTGGCCAAGGGCAAGATGTTCGGGCAATCGCAGGACCGCTTCGTCAAGGTGCCCATCCGCACGTTCCAGAAGTTCTGGCAGGAGCGCGGCTCGTTCCAGCTCGCGGTGAAAAGCGTGGATCAGGCGTCGCTCGACCTGGCGCAGCAGGAGGCCCGCAACATCCTGCGCGCGCGCCGGCACCAGCGGCCCGGCCAGCCGGACCGGTTCGGGATGACCACGTCGGAGACGTGGCTGCAACTCTATCGCACGCTCACCGGCGGCATCTTCGTGGTCTCGATCGGTGTCGCTTTGATCTCGCTGTTCGTGGGCGGCATCGTGATCATGTACATCATGCTGGTGTCGGTGACCGAGCGCACGCGGGAGATCGGGATCCGCAAGGCGCTCGGCGCGCGGCGCCGCGATATCCTGACGCAGTTCCTGGTCGAATCCACGACGCTGTCACTGGCCGGAGGGGTGATCGGCATCCTGATCGGCACGTCGCTGGCGCTGCTGGTGGGCGCGGTCAGTCCGTTGCCCGCCGCGCTCAGCGTCAAGGCCGTGCTGATGGGAATCGTCATGAGCACCGTGGTGGGCGTGTTCTTTGGTTCGTACCCTGCGGCCCGCGCCGCGCGCCTCGATCCCATCGAGGCGCTGCGCTACGAGTGATCGCATGAACCTGAGTTTCCTGCTGTCGGAGACGTTCGACATCGCGCGCCGCGCACTCACCGCCAACCGCATGCGCTCCATGCTGGCGCTGCTCGGCATCGTCATCGGTGTCGGCACCGTGATCGGCATGGTGTCGCTCATCAACGGGTTCCAGCGCTCGTTCCAGCAGAACATCCAAGCGTTCGGCAACAATACGCTGTATATCCGCCGCATCCGGCCGGGCATCAACTTCGCCGGTGGCGTCCCGGACTCGCTCAAGCAGCGCAAGGCGTTCACCATCGAGGACGGGCAGGCGATTCTGGCGCAGTCGCCCGCCGTGGCGGCGGTGTCGGTGTTCAAGTTCGCGTTCAACGACTTCAAGCTGTCGCGCCGCGACAAGATGACCAAGACCACGTTCATCTACGGCACCAACGACCAGTTGCTGCGCACGCATGGCTACGACATGGCGCGCGGCCGGTTCTTCACGCAGGAAGAGGTGCGCGGCAACGCCAACGTGGTCGTGCTCGGCAAAGACACGCGCGAGACGCTATTCGGCGACGCCAGCGGCCTGGGCCAGACCGTTCACATCAACGGCGTGCCGTTCACCGTCATCGGCGAGTTCGAGCCCAAGGGGCGCTTTCTCGGCAACAACTTCGACGAGGTGGCGTGCATCCCCTACACGCTCATCGACAAGTACTGGGCCACGCCGGCCGACGCGCC
>JAYVCN010000435.1:0-2517 GCA_043749875.1 Candidatus Eiseniibacteriota bacterium
CCCTTGAACACGCTCTCGGTGCCGCCTGCGAACAGGTCCTCGACCAGGCGCCGGCTGCGGATCTCGAGCCGGCGGACTTTCTTGAGGAGGTCCTGTGTCGCCATCAGGGCACGCGCACCTGCTCCAGGATGCGGCGCGCGACCTCCTCGCCGTCCACGCCCTCCGCCTCGGCCTCGTAGGAGACCTGGATGCGGTGACGCAGCACGTCGAGCGCCACGGCCTTCACGTCATCCGGGAGTACATAGGGCCGGCCACGGATGAGCGCGAAGCCTTGCGCACCGCGGACCAGGAACAGCGTCGCGCGTGGCGACGCGCCATACGACACCAGGTGTTCGAGCGGCAGGCCGAAGTCCTTGGGACGGCGCGTGGCGGTGACCAGGTCGAGCACGTACTCCTGGATCTTGTCGTCCACATAGACGGACGACAGGGAATCGCGCGCCTCGAGCACCTGTTCGCGGCTCGCCTGCGACTTGAGCTCGGGGATCGTCGACAGTCCGGCGCGGCGCAGGATCTCCTTCTCCTCTGCGCGCTCCGGGTAACCCACCTTCACCTTGAGCATGAAGCGGTCACTCTGCGCCTCGGGCAGCGGATACGTCCCTTCCTGCTCGACCGGATTCTGCGTCGCCAGTACCAGGAACGGCTCCTCGAGCACGTGCGTATCGTCGCCCAGCGTGATCTGCTTCTCCTGCATGGCCTCGAGCAGCGCCGACTGCACCTTGGCCGGCGCACGATTGATCTCGTCCGCGAGCACGATGTTCGAGAACAGCGGGCCCTGCTTGGCCGAGAACGTGCCTTCCTTGGGATTATAGATGAGCGTGCCGGTGAGGTCGGCGGGCAGCAGGTCGGGCGTGAACTGGATGCGCCGGAAGCGCAGCGACAGCGTCTTCGCCAGGCTCGAGACGGCGAGCGTCTTGGCGAGACCCGGCACGCCTTCGAGCAGCACGTGGCCGCCGGTCAGGAGCCCGATGAGCAGACGGTCGACCATGGCCTTCTGGCCGACGACCGCGCGCGCGACCTCGTCGCGGACACGGGACAGCGTTTCGCCGGCGCGTTCGATGCGCCGCGCGGATGCCGGATCGACGGTCATGCCTTCCTTCCTGGAAGGAGGTGGGACGGCCCTGTCCTACTCACGGATGGCGGCGAGTCTCGCCGCGAGCCTGCCGAGCGTCAAGTAACGCGCCTGCCGAGCGTCAAGTAACGCGCCTGCCGAGCGTCAAGTAACGCGCCTGCCGATCGCCATGTCATGCGGCTGACGAGCGTCCGGTGACGTGTCCGCCCGGCGTCAAGCGGCTCGGGCGACCACTTGCAGCAAGCTAGTGACTGGCGGCCCGACCGCATCCGCGGCCTCGATCCACTGCGCCAGCACGGTTCGTGCATCGGCCAGTTCGAATGGCGCGTACAGTTTCTCCAGCCGGTCGAGCCGGTTCAGGCGACGCACGATCTCGATCATGGCCGTGCCTTCGCCTGTGCCTGAGTTGCCGGCGTCCGCGCGCGCCATGAGCTGGTGGACGCGCAGCCTGGCCAGGGGTTCCACCGCGAGTTCGCGGCGATAATGCTCCGCTGCGGCCTCGAACCACCGCTCGGCGTCCGCGTCGGCACCTGCCGCATGCGCGGCCAGCGCGCGGCGATGGAGGGCCCGCCCGGACGCGAGGTCCGGCAGCAGGCGGGCAGCGACCCGAAGCATGAGGGGCGGGAGCATGGTGGGATCTCGGGGCCGGCGGTCGATGCGGGATCAGGTCGGCAATGGCCGCCGACGTTAACAAAGCACGGTTGGTGCCAGCGCCCCGCCCCACCATCGGACCCATGGAATGCGGTGGAATGACAGCGGGCAGCCAGCCGCCGCGGCGGTTCGGATTGCAGAACGCGCGGATCCTGCGTTCACCCTGCATTCACCGGCGGGCGCGGCAGCGCCACGCGCGAGAACAATGGATAGGCTCGGGACAGCTCGAGGACTTCCCGGGCGATCTCGCGCGCGAGCTGCTCGTCGGCCGGCTTCTCGAGCACGCGCGCGATCCAGCCGGCGATGAGCCGCATCTCGCCGACGCCCATGCCGCGAGTGGTGAGCGCCGGGGTGCCCATGCGAACCCCGCTCGTGACCCACGGCTTCTGCGGGTCGCCGGGCACGGCGTTCTTGTTGACCGTGATCCCGACCCGGTGGAGCGCCTCCTCCGCCAGCTTGCCGGTGAGCGGCGCGCCGCCCGCGCCAGACACCCGTCGCAGGTCCAGCAGCAGCAGGTGATTGTCCGTGCCGCCCGAGACGAGGTCGAAGCCGTGCGCGACCAGCGCCTCGGCGAGCGTGCGGGCATTCTCCACGACGCGGCGCGAGTAATCGGCGAAGTCCAGAGCGAGCGCCTCGCCGAAACACACCGCTTTGGCGGCGATGATGTGCATGAGCGGGCCGCCCTGCAGGCCCGGGAACACGCTCTTGTCGACCTTCTCGGCGAGGGCCGCGCGACACAGGATCACGCCGCCGCGCGGGCCGCGCAGCGTCTTGTGCGTGGTGCTGGTGATCACCGC
>JAYVCN010000436.1:0-6017 GCA_043749875.1 Candidatus Eiseniibacteriota bacterium
GTCGCCGAGGAACGAGATCCCGAGCGTCGGGCCGAACCGCAGGGCGACGAACGCAAGCAACAGGATCCAGAACCAGATCGGCTGGGGCGAATTGTCGCGAGACGCCACCGCTTGTGTCGTGCGCTGGACATGGGTGGCCCGCACGCTGGAACTGCGTCTCATCTTCACCTCGCCGTTCCTCCCGATGGCCCCGGCGTACAGTACACACACCCACGCAGACATGGGATCGTCCGTGTGTTATAATATCTGTATACACAGAGGAGGTGGCCCATGTTCAAGCTCAAGGTCCGTATGGTGGGCAACTCGCTCGGGGTGACATTGCCTGCTGCTGCGGCGCGCATGCTCGGGGTGGCCGAGGGCGACCTGCTCCACCTCACTCCTACGCCGGACGGGTTCCGGCTCACGGCGCACGATCCGGTGTTCTCGGCCGGGATGGAAGCGGCCGAGGGCTTCATGGCTCGATACCGGAACGCGCTGCGCTCGCTGGCCAAGTGACGCGGACGCCGGTCTGGCTCGAGCAACCGGCTGCGCTGGCGATACATGAGTGGCTGCTAGCTGAATTCAACCCGAGCGTAACCGGGTCATCGAGCGGTGCTCCGCACTATGACGCCGAGCGGCTCGAAGCGGTGCTGGCCGGGCCACGGGACTTGCATCGCGAGGGGACCAGCAGCCTGTTCCGTCTCGCCGCGCGCTATGCGCTCGGAACCGCCCGCGACCGCCCGTTCGGCGACAACAGCGATCGCGTGGCGCTCACGCTCGCCGGCGTGTTCCTGGCGTTGAACGGCTGGCGGCTCGACGGCTCGGAGAGCGATGCCGTCTCCGTGACCCGCGCGCTGGCATCGCGCGAACTCGACGCGTCGGCGTATGCCATGTGGCTCGAGGGGGCATCGCGGCGAGACTCCAGCGGCACCGCGTGAAGGCTCCAACCGCGCTGCGAACCCACCCCGAGCCCCTGTGCTAACCTCCCGCGCCATGCTCCGATACCCCTACATACGCGCGTCTGCGCTCGCCATCGCCGTGGCACTATCCGCCCTGCCCGTCCACGCTCAGGGCCTCCGCCTCACCCGACCGGCCCCGTGGACGCCTGACTCGGTCGTCAAGGCGGTGATCACCGGAGGCTCGGCGCAGCTCACGCCCGACCCGGCGGTGGACTCGAGCATCCCGCGCATCTGGCTCACCCGTGCCGAGCGCACCCAGTGGAAGCAGACCGCCGACTACGACGAGACCATGCGCTTCTGCCGCCAACTCGAGGCCGGCTCGCGCTGGGTCAAGCTCGAGCCGTTCGGCCGTACCGGCCAGGGACGCGACCTGCCGCTGCTCATCCTGTCCAAGGACCGGCTGTTCACACCCGAGGCCGCGCGCCAGCGCGGCCTTCCCATAGTGCTCATCCAGAACGGCATTCACTCGGGCGAGATCGAAGGCAAGGACGCCGCGCTCATGCTGGTGCGCGATCTTGCGGTGCTGCACCAGCACGACGAGCTGCTCGACTCGGTCATCGTGCTGGTGGTGCCGATGTTCTCCGCCGACGCGCACGAACGCAGGAGCCGCTACAACCGCATCAACCAGAACGGTCCGGACGAGATGGGCTGGCGGCACACGCCCATCGGGTTGAACCTCAATCGCGACTACACCAAGCTCGACGCGCCGGAGATGCGAGCGTTGATCGGCAACCTGTACACCAAATGGTGGCCCGACCTGTTGGTGGATAACCACACCACCGACGGCGCGGACTATCGCTACGACGTCACCTACTCCACCAACCACGGCGCGGGCATGCCGCTGGCGCTGGACCGCTGGATGGTGAACGGCATCGAGCGCGGCATGGTGGGCCGGCTGGTCGCGAAGGGCCATCTCGTGGCCCCCTATCTCGACTTCCGCGGCGGCGGCGGCGACCCGCGCGCCGGCATCGATTACGGCAACAGCACGCCGCGGTTCTCCACCGGCTATCCGCAGCTGCAGTCGCGCGCGGCGTTGCTGGTGGAGACGCACATGCTCAAGCCCTACGGCACGCGCGTGAAGGCCACCTACGACCTGCTCATGTCGCTGATCGAGGAACTGCACGCGCACCCGGCGGCGCTCACCCAGGCGGTGCGCGACGCCGAGGCCGAGATGCTGGCGCGTGCGCGCTCCACCGACCCGGCCAAGCGCCTGCTGGTGCTTGCGACCACGGTGTCGGACCGCGGCGTGCCGTTCGCATGGAAGGGCGTGCGGACGAGTTGGGAAGACAGCGACATCACCGGCTCGCGCGTGCCGCGCTATTCGAGCACGCCGTGGGATACGACCGTGACGCTCTACCGCGAGACCCAGCCGTCGCTGTCCGTGCGCGTGCCCGCGGGCGGCTACCTGGTTCCGCAAGAGTGGACCGACGTGCTCGACCGCATGACCTTGCACGGCATCCGCACGCGCCGGCTCGCGCGCGCATGGAGCGACACGGTGGAGATGACCCGCGTCACGGACCACACCTCGGCCGCAGACGCGTACGAGGGCCGGCACAACGTGCGCGTGCTGGCGGTGCAACTGGAGCGCCGGGTGCGCACGTTCCGCGCCGGTGACGTGTGGGTGCCGTGCGACCAGCGCGGGGGTGCGCTGGTGGTGAACCTGCTCGAGGCGCAGGCACCGGACGGGTTCATGGCGTGGGGCTTCTTCGAGACCGTGTTCCAGAAGAAGGAATATGGCGGCGACTACGTGGTCGAGCCCATGGCGCGCGCGATGATGGCGCACGATCCGAAACTGGCGGCCGATTTCCGTGCCAAGCTCTCCGCGGACACCACGTTTGCAAAGGATCCCAATGCGCGCACGGACTGGTTCTACCGCCGCTCGCCGTGGAACGACCCCGAACAGGACCTGCACCCGATCGCGCGTGCGCTGCGTCCGGTGCCCGAGACGTACCTCGTGCCGTTGCCGGGCGTCGCACCGGCGCCGGCCCCCACCAGGCGCTGAACCGTAGTCCCACGGAGGCTCGATATGTCGCGCCGCTTCGCCGCTTTCTTGGCCGCTGGTCTGTGCTCTTTCACGCTCGTGCCGCTTGCCGCGACACCCGCCCTCGCCGTGGACTTCACCGTGAACGTGGACGCGCGTGACACCGCGCGCGGCTTGCTGCACGTGACGCAGACGTTCCCCGCGCACGCGGGCAGCATGGCGCTGTCGTACCCGCGTTGGATCCCGGGTGAGCACGGCCCCACCGGGCCCAACGTGGACGTGGCCGGGCTCGTGATCCAAGCCAACGGCAAGACCCTCCCATGGACGCGCGACGGCGTCGACATCAATACCGTGCGCGTGAACGTGCCGGCGGGCGCCAAGGACGTGGCGGTGGCGTTCGACTTCCTGCTCGACAATGGCACCGACGGCTTCACCTCGGCGGCGTGCAGCACGCCCAACCTGCTGTTGTTGTCGTGGAACGAGGTGGCGTTCTACCCGGCGGGCGCCAAGTCCGACGCGCTCACGTGCAAGGCCTCGCTGACGCTGCCCGACCGCTGGCAGCACGCCTCGGCGCTGGATGAAGACGCCTCGCTCGGCGCCGCGATCCACTTCCGCCCGTGCTCGTTCACCACGCTGGTGGATTCACCGGTGCTCTCGGGCAGCCATTTTCGCACTTTGGAGCTGACACCCTCCGACAGCGTGCCGATCCGCGTGCGCATGGCATGTGACTCCGAGGAAGGCTTGAAGATCCCCGACGACCAGATCCAAGCGCTCAAGAACCTCGCGCGCGAGGCGCCGGCGCTGTTCGGGACACGGCACTTCAAGCACTACGACTTCCTCATCACGCTCTCGGACCACACCGCGCACTTCGGGCTCGAACATCACCAGTCGAGCGACGACCGCGGCAGCGAGCGCTGGTGGCTCGACGAGGCGCTGCGCAAGAACCACTCGAACCTGCTGTCGCACGAGTTCGTGCACTCGTGGAATGGGAAGTTCCGCCGGCCCGCCGGACTCGCCACCGGTGACTTCCATACGCCCATGAAGGGCGATCTGTTATGGGTCTACGAAGGACTGACGCAGTACTTGGGCTTCGTGCTGTCCGCCCGCTCCGGCATCCGCTCGCCCGAGGAGGCGCGCGACGCGCTGGCGCGTGCGGCGGCCGAGATCGAGAACCAGCGCGGCCGCACGTGGCGCCCGCTGGTGGACACCGGCACCGAGGCGCAGCTGCTCTACTCGGGACGCAGTTCGTGGGAACACCTGCGGCGGACGGTCGACTTCTACGACGAGGGGCTATTGCTCTGGCTCGATGCCGACGTGATCATCCGCAAGCTGTCGAAAGGGACCCGATCGCTCGACGACTTCTGCCACAAGTTCCACGGCGGCCCCAACAATGGTCCCGAGGTGAAGCCCTACACGCTCGCCGAGGTCATCTCGACGCTCAACTCGGTGTGGCCTTACGAGTGGGCGAGCTTCATCCATGACCGCGTCTATGCGACGGCGCCGCACGCGCCCACCAACGGCATCACTGCCGGAGGCTGGCGCATGGCATGGGCCGACTCGCTGGGTCCGCTTGCGGCGGCGCGTGAGAAGGCGAACAAAGAGGTGGTGGAGGACTATTCGCTGGGAATCAAGGTGAAGGAGCCGGACGGCACGGTGATCGACGTGGTGCCCGGCACGCCGGCCGACGCCGCGGGCGTGGCGCCCGACATGAAGCTCGTGGCCGTGAACGGGCGGCGCTATAGCACTGACGTGCTGCGCGACGCCATCGCGGCGAGCAAGCAGAACGGAAAGGTCGAGCTGTTGTGCGAGAACAAGGAGTTCTATCGCACGTTCGTGCTGAACTATCGCGAAGGCCGCCGCCATCCCGTGCTGGTGCGCGACAACGGCGTGCGCGACTTCGTGAGCGATATCCTGGCGCCGCGCACGCACTGAGCCGCGACACACGTTGATCCATACGACGCGGCGGGCATCGTGCAATTCGCACGCGAACCCGCGGCTGTTGCAGTGTGCCACGCGCTGCGGCGCCCGCGACACATCGGTGCGGCGCGGGCGCGCGCGCAAATCGTTGCCCTGCAAGGGGGCCCCGAGCCGGGCCACGCGGCACGCGCCGTGCAATGACAGCGCCCCGACCACGCGGGGTTCGCGAACCGCCCCGGGGTCGATCCCGCGGGCCGGGGCCAGGATTCACCGGCCCGCACCCCCTCTCGAGCGCGCCGCGTCCGCGGCGTGACGACGGGGCCAAGGAGGAACGCATGTCTGCCTTGTCGCATACGAACGCTGCCGCCCGCAACATTCGCTTCGCCGCCGCCACGCTGCTCTTGTGCGGTGCGGCGCTCGCCGCGCCGCGTGCTCACGCGGCCGAGATCATCCCGTCCATGGGCTTGACGCGCACGCCGGGGTCCGGCGACAACACCCGGCTGTCGTACGGCGTCGCCGTGCGCGCCGGCATCGTGCCCATGGTCGCCGCCGAGATCGGTGTGCAGTACCGGCAGGACCTGTTGTTCCACGGCCAGGTGGAATCCAAGCAATGGCCGGTGACCGCGTCGCTGTGGTTGAAGCCCATGCCCATGCTGTACGCAGGTGGTGGTGCGGGCTGGTACAACACGACGCTGCACTATCCGAATACGCCGCTGCTCGCGAGCAGCACGACGAAGAAGTTCGGCGTGCACCTGGGCGGGGGCGTGAGCCTGCCGCTGCTTCCGGGTGTGGCGTCCGTGGACTTGAACGGCCGCTACGTGTACCTGGGCGACCAGCGGAGCGACCTGCCGCCGAACAGGTTCAAGGCGGACTACTGGACGACATCGCTGGGCGTGGCGTTTCACTTCTAGGAGACGCGGCGCGCGCGGATGCGCGCTGGGATTCATGCGGCGGCCCTGGGGAGACCCGGGGCCGCCGGTGGTTTCTACCGCCACCCTTCTCGCATCGCCCTCTCATACGCCGGCCAGTAAGGGTCGGGCAATGGTGCGTCGAACGTGCTGACGCCGCCGGTGGGCTCGGCCACCCACAGTTTGCCGTGGCCGGCGAGCACTTCGCCCACGAGCGCGGCGGCGATGCCGTCCTCGGCCAGTTCGTGCAGCACCAGCTCGGCGCGTTCGGGC
>JAYVCN010000437.1:0-4669 GCA_043749875.1 Candidatus Eiseniibacteriota bacterium
CGCGCGATCACGTGCCCGGGCGAGGTGACGATGCGCGCGTTGCGGATGGCGTGCACGCGCGGCGTCGCGGCAAACGCGGCGGAAGCGCACGCGGTCGCGAGCGCCGCGAGCAACAACACGGCGAGCGCGCGACGGTGAGACAGCGGAGTGCGGAGCAGTCCAGCCGGTCGGGGCATCTGGTAGACCTCGGAAGGGAGAGAGAATCGCCGCCGCGGCGCATCGCCGCAGGAGCGCACGTATGTAAAGGACAGGCGGCGAAGGTTAGGTGGACGTGAAGGGTCACTCAAGACATGAGCGCGGCCGCGGCCTGGCGGCGTTACCGGCGAGGGGATTCGGCCCACGAATGCGGGGCGGGGCACCCGGCCGAACGACGGGGCGGGGCGCGAGCGTGCAGCGTGCACGGTCGACAGCGCAGCCGGACATGCCCGCGAAGCTGCGGACAACACACAGCACACGCGATGACAACATGTTGCACTGCCCACGCGCGTGGCACATGGCCTGCATGGCTCCGGTGTCCCGGTCTGCCCGACCCTGTGACGGGGCCGCGCGCTGCAGGGAACCCAACGGAGGGACCCATGAAGCGACTCTGGATCTTCGCGGCGACGCTGGTGCTCGTGAGCCAGGCCGTGCCGCTGCATGCCGAGACGCAGACCTGGTTCGGTTTCCAGATCGGCGTGAACGGTGGGAATGCACCTCCGCCGCTGGTCGTGTTCCGCAACGAGCCGCGCGTCATCGTGGTGAACGATGTGCAGGTGGTCGACGACGACCGCTGCGATGACGACGTGTTCTGCTCGGACAACATGTGGTGGCGCCTGCGTGGCGGCTACTGGTATCGCGCGGGGTCGTGGCGCGGCCCGTGGGTGGGCATCGACGTGCGCCGCGTTCCCGAGCGCGTGCTGGTGGTGCCGGCGCGCCACTGGAAGCACCATCCGCGCCATGAAGGGCGTTCGGTATTCGTCGTGCGCGACGGTGACGACCACGATCGCGGCCGCCATCGGGGTCGCCAGCACGAGCGCGACCACGAGCGCGAGCATCATCACGGGCACGACGGCGACGACGACTAGCGTTGTCGCATGAGCGAACGAGCCCCCGCGGGTGCGAGCCCGCGGGGGTTCTCATTTCAGCGTGCCGCGCGTGGCGGGCGAATGGCGTGCCGACCCGCGCAGCCGCCACACCAGCAGCGGCGGAGTGATCAGCGTGGTGATCGCCACCATCACCACCACGGCCGAGTACACCGTGTCGTCGACCACGCGCTCGCCGCCGAGGTGCAGCGTGCGGCCGATGCTGGCGAAGATCAGCCCCACCTCGCCGCGCGGGATCATGCCCAGCCCCACCGCCAGCCGGTCCACTCCCGGCCCGAGCGCGCCGAGCGAGCAGAGCTGCTTGCCGAGTACCGCGGCCACCGTGAGCGCGGCGGCGAATCCCAGCACGCTCGGATGCCCGAACAACGACACGTCGACGCCCATGCCCATCGTCACGAAGAACACCGGCACGAGGAAGCCCGCGAGCGGCTGCAGCAAGTGGTGCAGGTCGCGCCGCTCCGGATCGCGCGCGCGCAGGTCCTGATAGTGCACGTCCTCCAGCACCAGCCCGGCGGCGAACGCACCGACGATGGGCGCCAGGCCCGCTTTGCCGGCGGCGAAGGCCATGCAGAAGCAGAACGCCAGCGCGAATGACAGCAGCATGCCCTCGCCCGGCAGGCGCGCCGCCAGCTTGAACGTGACGCGCGACAGCCCACGGCCCACGACCACGGCGAGCACCAGGAAGCCGAGTGCCTTGCCCACGATGCTCGCGACGCCGATTGCATCGAACGTGCGCCCGGCCCCGCCCGCCTGGATGAGCCCGGTCATCACGGCCAGCACGAGCAACCCGAGCACGTCGTCGATGACCGCGGCGCCGAGGATGATGCGGCCTTCGACGCTTCCGGAGCGCCCGAGGTCGCCCAGCACCCGTGCGGTGATGCCGACGCTCGTGGCGGCGAGCGTGGCGCCCACGAACCAGTGCGACAGCGGCTGGTGTCCGCGCAGGAACCACTCCGACACGCCGAGGCCGAGCAGCATGGGCGCGATCACGCCCAGCACGGCCACCAGCGTCGCGGACGCCCCGACCGCAGCCAGCTTCGCCACATCGGACTGCAGCCCGACCTGGAACAGCAGGAACAGCACTCCGATCTGCGCGAACGCCTCGACCACCGGCTGCGTGCGCAGCGCGTCGAACGCGTGGAAGCCCACGAGCCCCAGGTTGCCGATGACGATGCCGGCCATGAGCTCGCCCAGCACCGCCGGCTGCCCGAAGTGCTCGAACAACGCACCACCCAGGCGTGCGAGCACGAGGATGAGTGCGAGCGCCTCGAGCACCGGCAGCATGTCGATCGCGCGTTCTCCCCCCGCGGTGGCGAGCGCCGTGTGCGCGAGCAGCATGCCGAGAGCGATGAGCGGGAACAGCGGACGGAGTCGGAACACGCGGCGCATGGACAAAGGGTGTACCGCAGCCCCGCGATGGCGTCGAGGAGACTAGTGCTGAAGCACCAGTTTCCGCACGCTCGACTCGCTCCCGGCTTGCGCTCTCAGCAGGAAGACCCCGGCGCCCAGACGGGTGCCGAAGGCATCGCGACCGTCCCAGGTGATGGCGTGCGGCCCGGCCGCGAGAACCTCACCGCTGACCAGTGTCCGCACGCGCCGGCCGCTCTGATCGAACACCTCGATCCTCGCCGCGCAAGCCGACGGCAGGACGAAGTGGATCTCGCTCGTTCCGCGCGAGGGATTCGGCCTCGGAGCCATGAGTCGGAAACTCGTGACGAGCCCTGGCGGTGGTGGCTTGACTCCGAGGTAGTTCAGCCCACCGGTGTTGAGCAACAGCGAGACCGTATTGGTGTTCGCGTTCGCCGCCGCCAGATCGAGCCGTCCGTCCCCGTTCATATCCCCGATCGAGACCGAGAGTGGCAGGCTCCCAGTGGAGAAATCTCGCTTCCCCTCGAACGTGCCGTCGCCATTGCCGAGCAGCACGGACAGGGTGTTGGCGAACGAGTTCGCCACCGCCAGATCGGGCTTGCCGTCGCCGTTCAAGTCGCCGATCGCCACCGAGACCGGCGCATCCCCGGTGGTGGAGACCCGGGACACGCCGAAGGTCCCGTTGCCATTCCCCATCATCACCAGGACGGCATCGGCGTTCAGGCCGGTCAGCACCAACTCCGCCTTCCCATCGCCGTTCACGTCCCCGATCGCCACCGAGGAAGGGCCGCCACCGATGAGGAGATGGTTCACGGGGCTGAAGGTGCCATTCCCGACGCCGGTCATGATCGTGACCGTGCCGGAGTTGAAGTTCGACACCGCGAGATCGGGAATCGCATCGCCATTGATGAAACCGATCGCGACGCAGGTCGGCCTGCTCCCGGTCAGGTAGTCGGTGCGCGGCCCGAACACACCCTGGCCCGTGCCGAGCAGCACGGACACGCCATTGCCGACGTTGTTGGCCACCACCAGATCGGGCCTGCCGTCCCGATTCAGGTCCCCGATCGCCACCGCGATCGGGCCCGACCCGGTGCTGAAGTCGGTTCTCACACCAAACGTGCCGTCGCCATGGCCCAGCAACACGGAGACGTTGTTCGCAACGTTGTTCGTCACCGCGAGATCGGGCTTGCCATCTCCGTTCAGGTCCCCGACCGCGACGAAGTCAGGGCCGCTGCCGACATCGAGGTCCACCTCGGTCCTCGCGCCCAGCGTGCCATCGCCGTTGCCGATCAGCAGCGAGACCGCGTCGGAGCCACGATTCGCGATCAGCACGTCCGGCTGCCCGTCCTGATTGACGTCCGCGATTGTCACCGCGGCCGGCTCGACCCCCGCGCCATACTCGGTCCTGGCGCCGAACGAACCGTTGCCGTTGCCGATCAGCACCGAGATCGCGTTGGAGGTCTGTGCGGCCAGGATCAGGTCCCGTCTCCCGTCCGCGTTCACATCCCCGATCGCCATGGCGCAGGGTCGGCTGCCCGTGCCGTAAGTGCCGCCCGCGGCAAACGTGCCCTCGTGGTTGCCGAACAGCACGCTGACCATGTCGGACAGGTAGTCGGCCACGGCCAGATCCGGTCGGCCGTCCGCGTTCAGATCCCCGACCACCAGCGCGATGGGATAAGCCTCCGTCGCGTAGTCGCTCGGCGCGCCGAACGTGCCGTTGCCGTTGCCGGGGAACACCGAGACCGAAGCGGAGCCCTGATTCGCCACCGCCACGTCGGCGCGCCCGTCCGCGTTCAAGTCGGCGATCACGACCGAGAATGGGCTGAGCCCCGTCGCCCGGTCCTGCTTCGGCGCGAACGTGCCGGTGCCGCTGCCGAGCAGCACGGAGACCGTGTTGGAGGTGGTGTTGGCCACGACCAGGTCCGGTTTCCCATCCCGGTTCAGATCCCCGATCGCCACGGAGACGGGATCGATACCGGTGGCGAAGTCGTGCTTCGCGCCGAACGTGCCGAGGCCGGTGCCAAGCAGCACCGACACCGAGTTGGCGCGCTCGTTCGCCACCACCAGATCGAGCTTCGCATCTGCGTTCAGATCCGCGATCGCGACGAAGAACGCCGAGGATCCGGTCGCGTAGTCGTGCTTGGGCGCGAACGTGCCGTCGCCATTGCCGAGCAGCACCGAGACCGAGTTGGAGCTCAAGTTCGCCACGACCAGGTCGC
>JAYVCN010000438.1:0-3485 GCA_043749875.1 Candidatus Eiseniibacteriota bacterium
TCTCGCCGATCAAGTAGGCGTTCGTGTACTGCGCGGGCGGCAATGGTTTCGTGGGCATGGCGTGCAGCACGACGCCCCACTGCAGCTCGACGCGTCGCACCGGCGTGGCCGCGCGCGCAGGTCCCTCGGCGATGCGCTCGGCGAGACCCGCCTCGCCCTCGGCGAGCGCGATCAACGTCCACAGGATGGGGGCTGCGAACGTGAGCTCTCCATGGCGATAGCGGTTGAGCGCGTCGAGCGGCTTCACCCACGCGCCGCTCGCGAGCTCACCGGGAATGACGCTCGGCTCCTGCCCGGAGGGCAGGGAGGCTAGAAAAAACAGCGTGTCGAATCGCACCGGTGCGAACACCGGCGTCTGCCACCGGCCCGCGAACGTGAGCGTCTCCGGTGCGACATGCCAGCCGTGCTCGCGCATCACCTCGGCCAGCGTGGCGCGGCCGCCGAGCAACGCATCGCGTGCGGCTGCGAGCGAGGCCGGCGCGACGTTGCCCCGCACACCCAGCAGCACACCGGTCTCCTCGAGCGCTTCGCGCACCGCGCACACGCGCGCGGCGCGCTCGAAGTCGTCGCTCACGCCGGGTACCGGGAACTCGCCGTCGGCGGCATCGACTTTTCCGCCCGGGAACGCCATGAACCCGGGCTGGAACGGCACCACCTCGCCGCGGCGCACCCAGTAGACCTCGAGGTCGGAGCCGACGCCGCGCACCAGCACCACGCACGCCGCATCGCGGAACGGCTTGGCCGACGCGCTCACTTCTTCTTGCTGTGCGCCTGCTTCGCCACCTCCACGTGGGTCTTCATCGGCACCGAGCCGATCGCCGCACCGATGGCGTCGAGGGGCAGGTCGTCGAGCTTCTGGAACCGGATGCACGACTTGCCCGCGTCGAATTTCTTTCCGGCCGCCTTGAATCCCGCGGCGAGTTTCTTCTGCACCGGCGGGTGGGAGCCGCAGAGCAGATAGAGCGCCATGTGGTTCTTCTGGCTCGCGAGCGCCGCGAACATCAGTGGCTCGCCGTTGTAGGTGTCGGGATACACCTTGAGCGGCACCGACCAGACGATCATGCCGTAGCCGATCCCCTCGACGTAGCCTTTGGGCAGGTGCTTGTTGACGACCGCATGCACCGCCTTGATGGCGGCGCGGCGCTCGTCGGGAACGCCGGCCAGGTACTCGGTGACGGTGGTGGCGCTGCTCTTCATCGGACCCCTCCATACCGACGGCTCACACGCGAAGCGCGCGCCCGGGCACGAGAAGCTCGCTGCCCACCGGATTCGCTAGGCGCTCTTCACCTGCGACTCTGCCATGGCCCGGGCGAGCAGTTCCAGCGCCTCGTCGATCTCGGCTTGGGTGATGTCGAGCGGCGGGCGGAAACGCAGCGAACGGTGGCCACAGCCGAGGATCATCAGGCCGAGGTCATACGCCTTGTCCGCGACGCGATTGCGCGTGTCTGTGTCCGGGAAGTCGATGGCGCACATGAGGCCACGTCCGCGCGCGTTCGATAGCACGTCCGGCATGGCGGCCTCCATCGCGTGCAGTTTCGCCAGCAGGTGCGCGCCCACCGCGGCAGCGTTCTGCACCAGACCCTCCTCCTCGATGATCTCGAGGTAGCGCATCGAGCGCACCATGTCGACGAGGTTGCCGCCCCAAGTGGAGTTGATGCGGCTGGAGACCTTGAACACGTTTTCCGGTTCCTCGTCCAACCGGCCACCGCCCAGCATGCCGCAGACCTGCATCTTCTTCCCGAACGCGAGCAGGTCTGGCTGCACGCCGAGCGCCTCGTGCGCCCAGAAGCTGCCGGTCAGTCCGACGCCGGTCTGCACCTCGTCGAAGATGAGCAGGGCGTCATGCTCATGTGCCACGCCCTTCAAGGCCGAGAGGAACTCGGTGCGGAAGTGATGGTCGCCCCCTTCCGCTTGGATCGGCTCAAGAATGACGGCGGCGATGTCGTCCTCCCGCTCGGCGAACGCCGTGCGGATCTCGGCCAGCGTCGCGGATTCCGCTTGCTGCACGCGTGCCAGCTCGGCGTCGGTGACCGGGAACCTGAGGTACGGGTTCGACACGCGCGGCCAGTCGAACTTCGCGAAGTACTGGTGCTTGCGCGGGTCGGCGGTGTTGGTCATGGACACCGTGTAGCCCGAGCGGCCGTGGAACGCCTCGCGGAAGTGCAAGATCTGGTGGCCCTTCTCTTCCCTCACGCCCTTCCTGAAGTTCTGGCGCACCTTCCAGTCCATCGCGGCCTTGAGCGCGTTCTCCACGCCCAGCGAGCCGCCAGCGACGAAGAATGCGTGCGGCAGGTGTGGGCGCATCGCGACGCGGCCGAAGACTTCGACGAACTCCGCGAACTCGGTGGAATAGATGTCGGAGTTGGTGGGGTTCACCAGCGCTGCGCGCGTGAGTTTGGCGAGAAAATCGGGGTCCTTCATCTTCGGATGATTGAAGCCGATGGGCAGCGTGGCGAAGAACGAGAACAGGTCCAGAAAGGAGCGCCCGCTGCGCGAATCGTGCAGCCGGCGGCCCTGACTCTTGTCGAGGTCGAGCACCATGTCGTAGCCGTCCGCCAGCATGTGGCGGGCGAGCGTGGCATGCACCGCGGCGGGTGCGATATGCGGCGATCTCATGATTCGTCTCCCTTGGCCATGGTCTCGACGAACGTGTCTTCCTTCACCGTCGACAGCACCATCACGGTGCGCGTCTGGCGGACTCCTTCATGACCCGAGAGCTGCTCCAGCAGCAGTGCCTGTAACGCAGGCATATCGGCCACGCGGACTTTCAGCAGCAGCGAGAACTCGCCGGTGATGTGATGGCACTCCTGCACCGGGTCCAGCTTCTTCACGCGTTCGATGAAACCCTTCTCGAAGCGCGGATGCTCGAAGAAGACTTCTACAAAGGCGGTCACCTGCGCGCCGACGAGGGTGGGGTCCACCACCGCCGTCCAGCGCCGGATCACGCCCGCGACTTCGAGCTTCTTCACGCGCTCGTGCACCGCGGCCGTGGAAAGCCCGACGCGCCTGGCGATCTCGGACTGAGCGAGCGAGGCGTCTCTCTGCACCAGCGCCAGGATGCGGCGGTCGGTGCGATCGAGTTCGCGCGAGATGAGGGCTTTCGTGACCATGTCCTAAGTGTATTTTCGGCCAGATGGCTTTTCAACTGAAATATTTTCTGTGAACATGCCAAATGCATTGAAATAGTTTCGTCTTGTTCAGCGTGCGCCCGACACTGGCCAGGGACTCGAATGGAACTCGCTGCCCCGCAAGGCGTTCCACCGCGTGCTATGGTGCGGCCCCATGATCTTCGCGCTCGACTTGGAAGGTGTCCTCGCCCCCGAGATCTGGCCCATCCTCGGCCGCCACTTCAGCGTGCCCGAGTTCTCGCTCACCACCCGCGACACGGCGGACTTCGACGACCTCATGCGGCGGCGGGTCGCGGCCGCCGCGCGCTCCCGGCTGAAGCTCGCAGACCTCCAGCTCCTGGCGCACGCGGTCGAGCC
>JAYVCN010000439.1:0-3693 GCA_043749875.1 Candidatus Eiseniibacteriota bacterium
GGAAGGCGACGTCTGCGGTCGCCACGCGCCTCTCGCTTCCCGATCGCGGCCTGCTGCGCGAGGGCTTCTACGCCGACATCGCCGTGTTCGACCCGGCGACGATCGCCGAGCTGTCCACCTACGAGCAGCCGCACCAGCTATCGGTCGGCGTGCGGCAGGTGTTCGTCAATGGCGTGCAGGTGGTTCGCGACGGCAGGCACACGAACGCGAAGCCGGGGCGGATCGTGAAGGGACCGGGCGCCAGGTAGCACCGAGTTGTCAGCTGCATGATCGCGCCCCCTTCTATGTCATAACGAGCGCAGCGAGGGCTCGTTGCGCCAGATGGGCAAAGATTCCTCGCTGCGCTCGGAATGACAGTTGGCGGGGGATAACAGCGCGAGAATCAACTCGCCCTGCCTGGTTGTCATTCCGAGCAACGCGAGGAATCCTTGCCGGCCCGAGGGTGCCTCTCGACTGGGCGCTGTACGACCTCGGTCAGGCGAAGATCCCACGAAGTGATGCCTCGCCGCTGTCGATTTCCGGCTGCCGCGTTCGACTAGCCTGCATTTCTCACCACGGTATCGCTCACCAGCTTGCGTGAGCTATTTGCGTCTCCCGCGGGGTCGGCCCCGGGGTGCATGGCGGACTGAACAGGGATCTGGGCCGGTCGCGGGGTCGGTTGGAGACGTCTTTGACGTCGATCGCCTGCGGAGGCGTCACGTCGGGCGACGCCGGAGGACTCCCGCCGCGGTGCGCTGTGGGAGGAAGCAGCTGACGGCCCGGGGCCGCTCCGCGTTAGCAGCGGCGCGGGAGCGCGACGAGGGTTGCATGCACGCGTGCAAACAGCGCCGCATGCGGCCACCCCGTTGCCAGGGCAAGCCAGACCTTCCGCACCGTGACGCGGACGCGCGCCCCGAGCTTCAAGAGCGTCAGCCGGATCGTCTGACACTGCGCGTGGGCGAGCGGGGTGCCCGCCAGCCCCAGGCGCCGGAGCGCGTGGAGCAGCATATAGGCGACCGACGAACAGTAGAGCCGGAGCTGGTTCGCTCGCATCGTCGCGGCACTCGTCCGATCGGCGAAGAGCATCAGCTGCTGTTCCTTGATCCGGTTCTCCATCTCGCCGCGCGCACAGTACAGGTCCTCGTACAGCGCGCGCGCCTGCATCGCGTCGGGTGCGAGGGAGGTGACGACGAAGCGGGGGTTCGCCTTCCCGGCGTCGCCCGTGGCCAGGTGTTCGGCCTTCGCCACCACGCGCCGCGCCCGGGTCCAGCTGTCGCGCGTCTGGTAGGTCAGCTCCACAAAGTGCCGCCGCGCCTCCCCGCTTGCCGTGCTCTCCGCCGCCACCGCGGCCAGGTCGTCCGCAATCATCGCCGTCAGTCGCGGGTTGCGCGCCAGGCCGAGGACGTAGTCGACGCCGTGCGCCTCGCACCACGCCATCACCGCCTCGCGACAAAAGCCCGAGTCGGCGCGCACCGTGAGCGCCACCGCGGGCCACGCGGCGCGCAGTTGCGCCACCACCCGCGCGAGCTCCTCCACGGTCCCTGCACTCGCGTCCTGATTGGCCGGGCGCAGCCGCGCCACCAGCAGGTGCTCGCCGCAGAAGACGTACAGCGGCAAGTAGCAGTAGCCGCCATAGTACCCGTGGAAGAAGCGCCCTTCCTGTTGCCCGTGCACCGGATCATCCGTCGCGTCGACGTCGAGCACCAGCGTGGCCGGCGGCGTCGGATGCGCCTGGACGAAGACATCGACGAGCATCCGATCGACCGCGGCATGATCGACGGCGATCTTCTTATAGCGCTCTGCCTCATCGATGGTCGCGGCGCTCAGCTCGAGCCGGTTGAGCGTACTCTTGCCCGCCAACGGCGCCGTCAGCGAGTCGGCCTCGACGAGCACGGCGACGAGCGGATCATCCCGCAACTGCTCGTGATCGTTCAGATCCTCGTAGCCCAGCGCGAGGCCGTAGATCCGCTGCCGCACGAGCGCGGCGACGGGGTGGCGGACCCGCGCCGGATCGCGATGATCGTGAAAGCAGGTGGCGAACTGCCGCACGATCCCGGTCGCGCGCTCGACCTCGCGGAGCAACACCGCGCCGCCGTCACTCGTGAGCGTGCCGCCGTCAAAGCGTGCGACCACGGCGCGCGAGCCCACGGCTTGAAAGCCGAACGATTCCGGCGTACACTCTGTCGACATAACGGCTGTCCTCCGGCTCGGTGTAGGGTGTTCTCGACAAACCCCTTATGCCACCGAAGGCAGCCGTTATTCAATCCCCTCGTGAGAAATTCGGGCTAGCCTGCATTTCTCACAAGGTGTCTTTCATCAGCCTGCGTGAGCCATTTGGCGTCTCCGGGCGGAGTAGGTCCGGATGCGTGGCGGACTGAACGGGGATCTTGGGCGATCGCGGGGTCGGTCGGAGTCGTGTTCGACGGCGATCGCCAGCAGCTACGTCACGTCGCGCGACGCCGGAGCACTCCCGCCGCGGTGCGCTGTGGGAGTGAGCAGCTGACGGCACGGGGCGTCTCCGCGTTAGCAGCGGCGCGGTAACGCGACGAGAGTCGCATGGACGCGGGCAAACAGCGCGGCATGCGGCCACCCCGTCGCCAAGGCGAGCCAGACTTTCCGCACCGTGAGGCGGACGCGCGCGCCGAGCTTCAAGAGCGTGAGCCGGATCGTCTGACACTGCGCGTGAGCGAGCGGGGTGCCCGCCAGGCCCAGGCGGCGGAGCGCGTGCAGGAGGAGATAGGCGACCGACGAACAGTAGAGCCGGAGCTGGTTCGCGCGCATCGTGGCCGCGCTCGTCCGGTCGGCGAAGAGCATCAGCTGCTGTTCCTTGATCCGGTTCTCCATCTCGCCGCGCGCACAGTACAGGTCCTCGTACAGCGCCCGCGCCGGCCACGCCGTCGCCGGCAGCGACGTCACGACGAAGCGCGGGTTCGCCTTCCCGGCGGCGCCGGTGGCCAGGTGCTCGGCCTTCGCCACCACGCGCCGCGTCCGACTCCAGCTGTCGTGCGTCTGGTAGGTCAGCTCCACAAAGCGCCGCCGCGCCTCCCCGCTCGCGCCGCTCTCGGCCGCGACCACGGCGAGATCGTCCGCAATCATCGCCGTCAGGCGCGGGTTCCGCGCGAAACCGAGGACGTAGTCGACGTCGTGCGCTTCGCACCACGCCATCACCGCCTCGCGACAAAAGCCCGAGTCGGCGCGCACCGTGAGCGCCACGGCGGGCCATACCGCGCGCAGCTGCGCCACCACCCGCGCGAGTTCCTCCACGGCCCCCGCGCTTGCGTCCTGATCGGCCGAGCGCAGCCGCGCCACGAGCAGGTGCTCCCCGCAGAAGACGTAGAGCGGCAAGTAGCAGTAGCCGCCATAGTACCCGTGAAAGAAGCGCCCTTCCTGCTGCCCGTGTATCGGGTCATCCGTCACGTCAAGATCGAGCACCACCGAGGCCGGCGGCGTCGCGTGCGCCTGGAGGAAGACGTCGACCAGCATCCGATCCACCGCCGCGTGATCCACAGCGATCTTCTTATAGCGCTCCGCCTCATTGATCGTCGCGGCGCTCAGCTCGAGCCGGTTGAGCGTGCTCTTGCCCGCCAATGGCGTCGTGAGGCTCTCGGCCTCGGTGAGCACGGCGACCAGCGGGTCGTGCCGGAACTGCTCGTGATCGTTCAGATCTTCATACCCGAGGGCGAGGCCGTAAATCCGCTGCCGCACGAGCGCGGC
>JAYVCN010000440.1:0-2879 GCA_043749875.1 Candidatus Eiseniibacteriota bacterium
CCCGCCATCGGTGGTCTTGTAGACGCCATCGCCGTAGCCGACGCTGTTGCGCGCCCAGGTCTCGCCGCTGCCCACCCATACGAGCTTGGGGTCTCTTGCAGCAACCCGGATCGCGCCGATGCTCATCGCGTATTTATCGAAGACCGGTGACCATGTGGTGCCGTTGTCCTTCGAGCGCCACACGCCCCCGCCGGCGGTGCCGACCCACAAGGTGTTGCGCTCGCCCGAGACGCCGTCGATGCACGAGATGCGACCGCCCATGACACCCGGGCCGAGCGCGCGCGCGCGCAAGCCCTCGAACGTGTCGGAGTCGAGCTTCCAGCCGTCGCTGGCGCTGGGGGGAGTCGAGGCGCCCGCGGCTTGGGCGTGCGCGTGAGACGCCGGGCCCGCGGACAGCAGGCTGAGCAGCGCGACGGTGGCGAGCCGGCGCGTCAGCCAGCGCGCGGGAGAACTCGTCAGCATGGCAGGGGACCTCGTCTGGGAGGGGGTGAAAAGCAAGCGGCGCGGCCCACGCACCGGGTTTCGTGCATGACCGCGCCGCGACTTCGGACTGCCTACTGGCCCTTCTTCTTCTTGGTCGTGGTGGCCTTTGCGTCCGTCTTCTTGGCGGCGTCCGCCTTCGCGTCCGCCTTCGCAGTATCCGCCTTGGCGTCGGTGAGCTTCCTGGCGGCGTCCTTCTTGTCACCCGTGGCGCCTGCGTCCGCCTTGGGCGCGGTCTTGGACGTGTCCGCCCCGGCCGGCACGGCGAAGCGGGTGTCGTCGATCGGCACGTTCATCTCGATCTTGGTGAACGTCATCTTCTGCTTCTGCGGCATGCCCTTGGCGCCCTGCTCGATCGAGAATGGCTCCATGTAGCCGTCCACGTCCTTGTAGTCGGAGAACGTGGTCTCGACCTCCAGCTCGGTGCCGCGGCGCTTGGCCTTGCCCTCGGTCTTCACGAGCAGATAAGTCTCGGCGTCGAGGTAATGGTATTCGACGTTGCCATTCTTCTTGGTGACCTTGAGCTTGAACGTGTCGGCGCCCTCGACGGACTCCTTGCCCACCAGCTCCACCGTGTGGCCCTTGGCCTTGTAGTTCACGAGCGAGCCGTCGAAGTCGGCGTCGTCCTGCGCGTTCTTGTTGTCCTCGTCCGAACCGACTTCGGGGTCCTTCTTGCCCATGAACGGCATCACTGACCACGACTTCTCGCCGTCGAATGCCTGGACGCCCGTCATGCCCTGGAATGTGAACTCCATGCGTGACTTGCCGGGGCGCTTCTTCTCGAGCGTGAACGGCGCGTCCACGCCCGGGCCCACGCCGACCGTGCCGGTGATGCGGGTGGAGTTAAGCGCCTTGATCTTCTCGAGTCCGCCCATGGCCTGGTAGTGCTTGACGAGGATCTCGTCCACGGTCTGTGCCTGCACGACCGGGGCGAGCAGCAGACCGAGCGCGAACAGCATCAGCGTCTTGCGGAACATGTCGGGTGGACCTCCAGTGAAACGGTGATGGGAAGCTGCGCCGGGGAGCGCGGCTTGCGCGACAGCAGCCGGTGGCGGACTCAGGTGTTCTTACGCACGCACGGACGCGCGCATTGCGCGGACGGCCGCGACACACAGCGAGAGCAGCGGACCAGACTACGGCCGCAAGCCTACGGCAGCGCCACCGGGGTGCACCAGCGCGGCTGCGCGCATCACCGGCGCGGCGACGCTCTGCGGCGGGGGCGACGGAGCGAGGGCGGAGCGCTCGGGGCGCGTGCAGCGCCGAGCGCGACCGCCCGCGCAGGGCCGACGCTCGCGAGCAGGCGCTCGACCGCCGCACGTTGCTGGCCTGCGTCCTCCTCCCAGCGCGCCTCGCGCGCGGTCAGCAACTGCGCGCGCGCCTCACCCGGGCGATCCAGAAGAATGAGCGCCGCCCCGGCCAGCGTATGTCCGGCCGCGGCCTCAGGGTAGAGGCCGGTGATGCGTTGCGCGATCTCGAGCGCGCGCACGCCATCGCGACGCGCGAGCTGAAAGCGAGCGTGCTCCACGAGCAGCCAGCCGTCCGCCGGTGCCAGCGCAGCGGCACGCGAATAGGCCGCGGTCGCGGAATCGGCCACCGCTTGCTGCCCGGTGCGCAGCGCGCGCGCCCCGAGCACGTCGCCCAGGCAGGCGAAGCTCTGCGCGCGCCCCGGCTCGAGTGCGATGGCCCGCCGCGCGGCCACCTCGGCCTTGTGTTCCGCCGTGGGGATGCTGGCAGCGTCGGGTGAGGCCAGCGCCACCACCGCTTCCGCGAGCGACGCCTGGCTGGCGAGCCGCCACAGCGCATCGTCGTGCGGCCACACGGACACGGCGCGCTGCATCGCCCGCGCATGTGCCTCGGTGATCGCGCGCCACTCGCTGGGAGTTGCGTCCACGGGGCGCAGGGAGTCGCGCGCCGGCCGCGCCAGCGTGAGCGCGCCCAGCTCGCGCACGCCGGAGGACAGTTCCAGCCAGCACATGATCGCTGCGGCCAGCGCCGGCACCGCCGGGTGCAACGCGCGCACCGGACGTACCGCGAGCGCGGGACGCTCGTAGAGCGAGCCCGCGAGCGCCGTGCTCACCGCGAACAGCGCCGCCCCCGCCGGCCCGACCACGTTGAGCAGGCCGGCTCCGAGCAGCGCCGCGAACACGCCCCCGAGCGCCGCCAACACCGCTCGCGCCGCGGGCAGGTCATGCCACGCTCGCCACAGGCTCCACACCGCGGTCGCAAGCCACCAGCCGCCCGCGAGCACCCCGAGTACGCCCATCGTGGCGAGAACTTGCAGTGCCACCGAGTGCGCGTGCACCGGCAGCCCGATCCATTCGTCACGCCACAGCGCCACTTCCTGCACGCGCGGATACGCGAGCCCGAACGCGTCCGGACCCACACCCTGCCACGGACGC
>JAYVCN010000441.1:0-5016 GCA_043749875.1 Candidatus Eiseniibacteriota bacterium
AACGAGGTGCTGAACGCACTCGAACAGAACCGCGCCGGTGTGCGCACGGTGGTGGTGCCGTGAGCGTTCAGCGCTCGCTCCGCTACTTCTACTTCCCGCGCGCGGCGTATCTCGCGGACACGGCGTCCCAGTCGATGACGCTCGCGAACACCGTCAGGTAGTCCGCGCGCCGGTTCTGGAACTTCAGGTAGTAGGCGTGCTCCCAGACGTCGATGCCCACGAGCAGCACGCGGCCGCTGGTGAGCGGCGAGTCCTGGTTCGGCGTCGTCTCCACCAGCACCCTGCCCCTGGCATCGGCACTGAGCCATGCCCAGCCGCTGCCGAACACGCTGGCCGCGGCGGTATTGAATCGCTCCACGCACGCGGTGAACGTGCCGAACGCCGCATCCACGGCCTTGGCCAGCTCGCCTGTGGGCTGCTTACCCCCGTCCTTCTTGATCGACGTCCACAGCAACGAGTGGTTGGCGTGTCCGCCGGCGTGATTGCGCACGATGGGGCGGATGTCGTCGGGAACACGTGTCAGGTCGCGCACCAACTGCTCGACGGTCCAGCCCGCGACCTCCTCACGACCCGCCACGGCCTTGTTGAGATTGTTGACGTAGGCCGCATGATGCTTGTCGTGATGGATCTGCATCGTCTGCGCGTCCAAGAACGGCTCGAGCGCGTCGAACGCGTAGCCGAGTGGCGGCAACGTGAACGGTCCGGTCGGCGCGGCGGCGGCAGACGGCACAGTGGCAGCAACCGGCTTCTCACTCGCCGGCGGGTCCGCGGCGAACAGGTTCGCGGGCGACGTCACGGACAACGCGGAGACTCCGAGGGCGAGCGTCTTCAAGGCCTGGCGGCGTTCCATGGCGGGGACTCCGGGGTTCTGGGTGCACGAACCACGACGCGCGGAGCCGGCCGGCTCAGTTGGGCGGCTCGCCCCGCCACAACACAGGCACGAGCGTCGTCCACACGAGCACCCCGAGCGACGCGAGGTTGACGTCGACATTGTACGTCAGGAAGCGTCCGCCGATGGCGTACACCCACAGCACGAACGACACGGCGGAGATGGCGACCGACGCCCACTGCGGGCCGCGCCGGTCGCTCGTGCCCCACGCGCGCACGATCACCACCAGCGCGAGGCACACGACCGGCCACCCGCCGGCGTAGCGCTCCTGTGCAAGCGGCCGGCCCGCGAGGTAGACCGCCACGATCTCGGCGGGCACGAGCTTGACGAGGCGCGCGAGCCACGCGTCCATGGGGACGGCGGGCCGGCCCACGGTGGAGGCACGAGACGAGGTCGTGATGCGGAGCGGCCCGGACATTTACATGCCGCTCGCCATGCTCGCTGCCGATTGTCGCCCGCTTCTCAACGGCGCGCCTTGGCCAACTCGGTCACACGCTCGACGAGTTCCAGCAGCGGCGCTTCGCCGCAGCCGTCGTCGAACGTGACCTCGTGCGCGCGCGCACCTTCCTCGATGCGCACGCGGTACTGGATCATGTCGGGGAGCCTCGAGGCCTGTTGCGGCGACAGTCCGAAGAACGCCACGCCCTGCACCAGCTGGGCCAAGCGCTCCCGCGACTCCACGGGCAGCAGGTCGGTGTCGAGCTCGTGTTCGCTACGAAGCCCGGCGAGCCCTCCGCTCTGCACCACGCGAATTCGCACGTGTCACGGCCCCCTTCGCCTTCGCTGTCGTCGTCTTCGACGTCTTCGTCTGCTTCGGCGAAGCGCCCTTCACCTCGATGCCGACCCTGCTCCACGCCGCACGCACCACCGCGGCGCCCTTGTTGCCGAATTCCTTGCCGGCCGCGTCCACCGTGGCCGCCGCGGCCACCAGGAAGTCGGCGTCGCGGCGCAGCGTCTGCGTGAGTGCAGCGTACCAGACCTTTCCGGCCTTCAACCATGCCTTGCCGCCAAAGCCGACCGCGGCCAGATAGAAGGCGTGATTCGGGATGCCGGAGTTGATGTGCACGCCGCCGTTGTCGTCCGCGGTGTCCACGTAGCCGTCCATGTGGGCAGGCTGCGGGTCCTTGCCGACGCGCGGGTCGTCGTAGGCCGTCCCTGGCGCCTTCATGCTGCGCAGCGCCACGCCGTGCACGCCGTTCGCCCACAGGCCCTCGCCGATCAGCCAGTCGGCCTGCTTCGCGCTCTGACCGTGCGTGAATTGCTTCACGAGCGAACCGAACACATCGCTCATGTGCTCATTCAGTGCACCGCTCTGGCCCTGGTAGTCGAGCCCCGCCTCGTACTGCGTCACGCCGTGCGTCAGCTCGTGGCCGATGACGTCGAGCGACTGCGTGAAGCGGTTGAAGACCTGGCCGTCGCCGTCGCCGAACACCATCTGGCGGCCGTTCCAGAACGCGTTGTTGAACGCGCGCCGGTAGTGCACGCTCGCGTCCAGCGGCAGGCCGCGGCCATCGATCGAGTTCCGCCCGTGCACCTTGAGGTAGTAGTCGTAGGTGGCGCCGAGCGCATCGAACGCCTCGTCCACGCTGACATCGGCCGTGGGCGCGTCGCCCTCGCGGCGCACCGGGCGCCCGGGCAGGCCGAAGCCGTGATCGGCGTCATACACAGTGCGGCGCTCGCCGCCACCGCTCGACGTGGCGAGCGGCGTGATGCCGCGCAGCGCGACGCGCTCGGAGCGCAGCTCGGAGGCAAACACGAGGCTCTCCTTCGCGCGCTCGGCCAACCCGGGCCAATGGCTATCGGGAAGCCGTGCCATGTGCGCGAAGATATGCGGTGGGACGATGCTGTGGACGCTCGGGCGCAGCTCGGGCTCTCGTGCGACTCGACGCATGGGCACCTCCTTGAATCCGTCACGATCGGGTGACGGTGGTGGGCGGCATCGGGGTGCTCGCCGCAGCGAGATCTGGAGCGGCGCGTGACCCTTGTTACGAACTGCTGCGGACACCGGTTGCGTCATGCGAAGGGCATGCCGAGCGTGTACGGGCCGAGCCGGGCTTCACATGGCTCTGGCACGCGATGCGGAATCCACACGGCGAGTTGGGCTTAGCCGCGGCGGATCGCAGGTCGCGCCCGGTCGTTCGGGCCGTCCGCACTGCATCCGGGGCACGCGAGCGGTCAGGCTTTGGCCACGCCGGGGCCGCGTGCGGCTCGCGCGGTGCCGTCGCGTCCTCCCTGCCCGAGGCCTCTGCTGCGGCGGGCCGGCGCCCCGCGGGCAGCCCGCAAGGTCGCGAGTGCGAGCCGCACGGCGGGCTCAGTGCTTGAGCACACGCTGCACGAACCAGAATCCGCCGGCTGCCGCGATGCCGAGCGCAAGCAGGTGGACCACGCGTGCGTGCACGGCCGGTGAGCGCCGGGCGATCCCCGCGAGCACGGGCGCCACCAGCACCACGATGCAGGCCTGCCCGACCTCGACCCCGACATTGAAGCCCGCGAGCGACCAGCCGAGCGCCTCGCGCGGCAAGCCGAACTCGGCCAGCACACTGGCGAAACCAAACCCGTGCACGAGCCCGAACCCGAACGCCAGCGGCCCGCGCCTGTCGGCGCTGCCACCGCGTGAGCGCAGCGTCTCGAACGCCACGAAGACTATCGAGAGCGCGATCAGGGGCTCCACGATGCGCGACGGCATATGCACGAACCCGAGTGCTGCGAGCGCAAGCGTGATGCTGTGCGCCGCGGTGAACGCGGTGACGATCTTGAGCAATCGCACGAGCCCGCCGCCGAGCAGCAACAGCCCGAGCACGAACAGGATGTGGTCCGGACCGATGGCGATGTGATGGATGCCCGCGGGCACGAACGTGCGCAGCACCGCGAACATACCGGCGCGCCCGCCGGCATAGACACGCGTCACGCGGTGCTCGGCGGTGAGCACGTCCTGGCGCACCAGCCGCTCGCCGACGAACACGTTCACGAAGGTCTCGTGGTTGGCGACCAACGGGAACACCGGCCCGGCCACCTCGAGCGACGCAGCAGGTCGCGCCAGCGGCGCGCAGAGCTCCAACGTCACGCCGCGCCGGCGCGGGTCGTGATGCGCACCCATGAAGCGCCACGCCAGCACGCGCCCGTCGGCACGCAGCGAGAATCGGCGCCGGAGAGAATCGGCCAGCGCGGGACCGGCGCGTGCCAGGAACGCGTCCTCCAGGAACCAGTCGGGCATGGGAACGGCGAGCACCATGGCCGCGTCATCCTGGTGCACGGTGAGCGAGACCTCGACGCGGTTCGGCAGCCAGCGCACCTCGGCGTGCGCGTAGGACACGTCGTGGGCGCGGGCGGGGGCCGCAGCAAGCAGGAGCGTCGCGAGCAGCGCCGCGAGCCCGCGCCTCACCGCGGAGCGGCCGCCGCGCGCTCGTGGCGTGCGAACGTCAGCGAGGCCCAGGTGCTCTCCCAGTCGGCGGCTGTCGTGTCGGCACAGGGCACCATGTGCACCACGTTCAGCATCCATTCTCCGGGCTCGTTCACGCCGAGCGACGCCTCGCCGCGCGCGTCGGTTCGCACCGCTTCCACACGCGCCACCGAATCCCGGTCGGCCAGTGCACGCGTGCGGCCGTCCGCGGCGAGCGGCTGCCGCCAGGTCTTCACGATCGCGCCCGCGAGTGGCTTTCCCTGCCACAGCAGGCGCACACGCAGCTGCGGCAACGCGCCCGGCAGTGACAACGGGACGATCTCGCGCGGCTGGCCCACCGGCTTCGCCGCGCGCCGGGCGTCGGTGCCCGCCACCCACGCCTTGGCGCAGCGGCGATAGCGCTCGCGCCCCGCGACCGGCGTGGCCATGCGCTGGCGAACGGCGCGGGGTTCGGCGAGCCCTTCGTCGGATAGGTAGGTGTCGAACTCGGCGGCCGGCAGCTCGATGTTGGCGAAGTTCGATTGGTACTGCACCCACGCCCCACCGCGGTCGAAGTACGACTGGTGCGCCCAGGTGATGTCGTCTTCCGGCGCCATGGCCGCGAGCGTGAATCGCCGGTAGGTGATCCAAGAGAAGTCCACGCATCGATTCGGGTTCCACGGCTTCGCCTCGCCGCGGAACCCCACGCCGGAGAACGCATGCACCTCGACAACGCCGCCGGCCGGCG
>JAYVCN010000442.1:0-7210 GCA_043749875.1 Candidatus Eiseniibacteriota bacterium
AGGCTCAAAGCCGAGGCGAATCTCGGGCTGGTCGTGATCGACTATCTGCAGATGATCCAGGCCATCGGTCGGGCCGAGAATCGCGTCCAGGAAGTGAGCCAGATCACGCGCGCGCTCAAGGCCATGGCCAAGGAGCTGGCCGTCCCCATCATCGCGCTATCGCAGCTCTCGCGCGGCGTCGAGCAACGCGGCGGCAACGACAAGCGGCCGCAGCTCTCGGATCTGAGAGATTCGGGATCGATAGAGCAAGATTCGGACCTCGTGATCTTTGTCTACCGCGAGGAGTACTACAAGCCGGACGATCCGAGTGTGCAGGGCAAGGCGGAGATCATCGTCGGCAAGCATCGTAACGGCCCGACCGGGACCGTCCAGCTGACGTTCATTCGCGACCAGACGAAGTTCGTGGATCACGCGGTGGTCATGCCGGGCGAAACGGATTCCGGCTTCTGAGCACATGAACGGCGAAAGCATCACCACGCGCGGATTCGTCTACCTGCGCCGGCGCGCATTCGACTGGGTGGCCGAAGTTGGCCGCATCGCCATGTTGGTGGGCGACACGTTCCGCGCGCTCGGACGCGGCATGCGCTCGTTCAACCTGCTCGTGGACCAGATGCAGGCCATCGGCGTCCAGTCGCTGAGCCTGGTGCTCATCGTGAGCCTGTTCGTGGGCGCGGTGGCGGCGGTGCAGGCGGCCTACCAGTTCTCGAGCGTCGTGCCGCTCAAGTACATCGGCTCGGTCATCATGCGCTCGGTCATCATCGAGCTGGGGCCAGTGCTCACCGCGCTCATCGTGGGCGGGCGCGTCGGCGCGGCCATCGCGGCGGAACTCGGCACCATGCGCGTCACCGAGCAGATCGACGCGCTCGAGGCCATGGCCATCAACCCGGTGCGCTACCTGGTCGTACCGCGCGTCGTGGCGGCCATCGTCATGCTGCCCATCCTCAGCATGATCGCCAACGCCATCGCCATCTTCGGCGGCTACGTGGTGTCGGTCACCAGCATCGGCGTGAGCACGCATACGTACGTGACCGGGCTCAAGGACTTCTTCTACTTGAAGGACCTGGCGTCGGGCATCATCAAGTCGGTGTTCTTCGGCGCCATCATCGGTTGGATGGGCTGCTACTACGGGTTTCGCACCGAGGGCGGCGCCGAAGGCGTGGGCATCGCCACGACGCGCGCGGTGGTGTCGTCGTGCGTGCTGGTGCTGATCAGCGACTACGTACTGGCGAACGTCCTGTTCCGGTTCATCTTCGCGTCATGATCCGCATCCGCGGGTTGAGGAAGAAGCTCGGCAGCAAGCAGGTGCTGGACGGCGTCGACCTCGACATCCCCACCGGCTGCACCATGGTCATCCTCGGGCGCAGCGGCACCGGCAAGAGCGTGCTCTTGAAGCACATCATCGGCCTCATGCAGCCGGACGCGGGCACCATCGAGGTGGATGGCGAGATCATGACCGGGCTGCACGAGAAGGAACTGAACGAAGTGCGCAAGCGCTTCGGCATGCTGTTCCAGAGCGCGGCGCTGTTCGACTCGCTCAGCGTGGGCGACAACATCGCGCTGCCGCTGCGCGAGCACACACGATTGACGCCAGCCGAAATAGGCCGCCGTGTAACAGAAAGGCTGGACTGGGTCGGCATGCAGGGCGTGGAGGACCAGAAGCCGGCGTCGCTGTCGGGCGGCATGCGCAAGCGCGTGGGGCTCGCGCGCGCCACCGCCATGGACCCGGCGTACATCCTGTACGACGAGCCGACGACGGGACTCGATCCGATCATGTCCGACGTCATCAATCGGCTCATCCGCTCGCTGCAGCGGCGCATCGGCGTCACCTCCATCGTGGTGACGCACGACATGCACAGCGCGATGCAGGTGGGCGACCGGCTGGCCATGCTGCACGAGGGCCGAGTGGTGTTCACGGGCACGCCGTCGCAAACGCAGGAGACGAACAACGCGCTGGTCAAGCAGTTCATCGAAGGCAACAGCGAGGCCGCGGCCGGCGCGGTGTAGACTGGGCGGCGCCCGGAGGGCGCGCAACGTCGCCCATCACAAAAGGAGCCATGCTGCTTGAGCCGTCGAACTGAGTTCCAGGTCGGAGCAACGGTGCTGGTGGCGCTCGGGATCACCCTATGGGGCGTCACGTGGCTCAAGGAGCTGTCGCTCAACAAGAAAGTTCGCGTGTGGCAGGTGACGTTCCCGCAGACGGGCGGGCTCTCCACCAGCGACGAAGTGCAGGTGAACGGGCTGCGGAAGGGCGCCGTGTCGAGCGTTCAGTTGGCGGGTGACCACGTGTTCGTGAACCTGGCCATCACCGCCGACGTCACGCTCACCAGCGACTCCCGGGTGGCGATTCGCAACATCGGTCTGATGGGTGAAAAAGTCATCGCCGTGGACCTGCGCACGAGCGGCGTGCCCTACAGTGCGCGGGATACCATCCCGGGCATCTACGAGAAGGGCGTGCCCGAGGTCATGGCCGAGATGGGCAACACGGTGGACGCGGTCTCGGCCTTGGCCACGCAGCTACGAAACGTCGCCGACGCCATGCAGAAAAGCGGCAGCCTCGACCGCACGCTCAGCAACTTCCGCAATACCAGTGAGGAGCTCAAGCTGGCGGTGTCCGAGAACCGCGCCGTGCTCAAGGAGACCGTCGCCAACCTCAACGCCGCCTCGCGCACCGCCAAGTCGCTCACCACCGACCGCGAGACGCAGTTGAAGCACACGCTGGACTCGTTCGAACGCTCGGCGGTGGGCATGGAACGGCTCACCGCGCGGCTCGATTCGCTGCGCGGCTCGCTGCAGAGCGTGTCGAGCAAGGTGGAGCGCGGGGATGGCACGCTGGGCAAGCTCATCAATGACCCCAAGCTCTACGACGACGCCAAGGAGTCGGTGGGCGCGCTGCGGCAGCTGATCGACGACATCAAGAAGAACCCGAGGAAGTACATCAACCTGCGCGTGTTCTGAAGTACCGGCATCCCCGCTCTCGCACCTCGCCCTCGCACGAAAGTTCCTATGAAGACCAGTGGCAAGACGCCCAAGGCTCAAAAGACGAGTTTCTTCTGCACCGCCTGCGGCAACGAGCAGCCGCGCTGGTTCGGGCACTGCCCGGCGTGCGGCGAGTGGAACACGGCAAGCGAGGCGCCCTCCTCGCGCAGCGCGAAGCCGGACGCCACGAAGCCGCTCACCCACGCCAAGCGCTGGGTGCCAGCCGGCGGCCAGCGCGCACAGGGCCCGGTGGCGCTGGCCGATGTGTCGCTCGAGTCCACGGAGCGCACGAAGACCGGCATGCGCGAACTCGACCGAGTCTTGGGCGGCGGCATCGTGCCGGGCTCGCTGCTGCTGGTGGGCGGCGATCCTGGCATCGGCAAGAGCACTTTACTCCTGCAGCTCGCGCGGGCGTTCGCCCTCGACGGCCGCAAGGTCCTCTATGTGTCGGGCGAGGAGAGCGAGCAGCAGATCCGGTTGCGCGCCGAGCGGCTCGGCAGCGTGCCCGCGAACCTGCTGCTGCTGTGCGAGACGGATCTGGAGACGGTGCTCGAGACGGCGATGAGCGTGCGGCCCGATGCGCTGATCGCCGACTCCATCCAGACGCTGTCGCGCGCCGATCTCGAGGGCGGGCCGGGCACGGTGACGCAGGTGCGCGAGTGCGGGCTCGCCATGCTGCACTACGCCAAGTCGTCGGGGACGGCGGTATTCCTCGTCGGCCACGTCACCAAGGACGGCGCGGTGGCGGGCCCGCGTGTGCTCGAGCACATGGTGGACGCGGTGCTCTACCTGGAAGGCGAGCGCTACCAGCACTACCGCGTGCTGCGCGCGGCCAAGAACCGCTTCGGCAGCACCAACGAGCTGGGCGTGTTCGAGATGCTCGAGTCGGGCCTGCGTGAGGTGGCCAATCCGAGCGAGGCATTCCTGTCCGACAGCACGCGGGAAGTTCCGGGCGTTGCCGTTGTGGCGAGCCTCGAGGGCGCGCGGCCACTGCTGGTCGAGGTGCAAGCACTCGTGTCGACCTCGTTCTACGGCACACCGCAGCGCGTGACGAGCGGCTACGACCCGCGCCGGCTGGCGGTGCTGCTGGCGGTGCTCGAACGCCGCGTCGGGCTGCGCCTGGGGAAGCACGACGTGTTCGTGACCGTGACGGGCGGTTTCAAGCTGGACGATCCGGGCGCCGATCTCGGCGTGGCGCTGGCGATCGCGTCGAGCTTTCGCAGCCGCCCCGTGCTGGCGCGCACGCTGGCCTTGGGCGAGGTCAGCCTGTCGGGCGAGCTGCGGCGCGTGCCGCGGCTGGACGCGCGGCTGCGCGAGGCGGCGCAGATGGGCTTCGCGCGCGCCGGCTTCCCGCGCGCACAGCGCTCGGACGCCGAGGGCTGCGGCCTCGAACTGGTGCCGCTCAGCACGCTGCGCGAGGCGTGCGAACAGCTATTGGGCGAGAAGCTCGAGACGCCGCGCCTCGAAGTCGCCGCGCCGCGCGTGGAGCCGCGACCGGTGGAACGCATGGCGGCCGCGGCAGCGGCGGCGCGCGCGAAGGCGGACGAGTGATGAGCACCAACGATAGAGCTCAGCAGGGGATGAGCGAAAGCGAAGACGTTCAAAAAAATCGCGAATCCGAGGCGATGCAGAAATCCGACCGCGGTCTGAGCGACGCCGCCCAGCGCGTTCAGGCCGCCCTGTGCGCCGGTGGCTTCACGAACACCGTGCTCGAACTCGAGGTCCCGGTACGCACCGCGGCTGCGGCGGCCGAGGCGGTCGGCTGCACGCCGGCGCAGATCGTCAAGTCGCTGGTGTTCCAGCGCGCTGTGAGTGGCGCGGCGGTGCTGGTGGTGGCGAGCGGTGGCCATCGCGTGAGCGAGGCGCGGCTCGCGGCGCTGCTCGGCGAGCCGGTGACCATGGGCCCGGCGAAGTTCGTGCGCGAGGTGACGGGCTTCGCCATCGGCGGCATCCCGCCGATCGCGCACGCGCGCACGCTCGATACCATTGTCGATGCACATCTGCTCCAGCTCGGCAGCCTGTGGGCGGCAGCCGGGCACCCCAACTCGCTGTTCGCATTGACCGGCGATGAGCTGGTGCGCATGACCCACGGCCGCGTGGCCGAGGTGGCCGAATGAGTGTGTGCGCCATCCTGCTGTGCGCCGGTCGCGGCGAGCGGCTGGGCGCCGAGGTGCCCAAGGCGCTGGCGCCGCTCGCTGGCCGGCCGTTGTTCACCTGGAGCCTCGACGCGCTGCAGCGCTGCGACGCCATCGACTGGATCGTGATTGTCGGCCCGGTGCGCTTGCTCAAAGACCTCGTCGCAGCCAGCGGCTGCGAGACGCGAAAAATTGCGGCGTACACGGAGGGCGGCGAGCAACGTCAGCATTCCGTGGGCCGCGGCCTGCACGTGCTGCCGGACGGCTGCGACCTGGTCGCGGTGCACGACTCCGCGCGCGCGCTCGTGAGCGCCGAGGTCATCGCGCGCGCGGTGGCCGAGGCGCGCGAGCACGGCGCGGCCATTGCGGCAGTGCCACAGGCGGACACGCTCAAGCAGGGCACGCTCGGGCTCGTCACCGGCACGGTGTCGCGCACGGGGCTATGGGCCGCGCAGACGCCCCAGGTATTCAGACGTGACTGGCTTGAACGGGCCCACCGCGAAGCGACAGAGGTCGCCACTGACGACGCCTCTCTAATCGAGTGGCTCGGCCATCCGGTGCGGTTGACGCTGGGCGAACCGCTCAACTTCAAGATCACCACGGCGGCGGATCTAACGTTGGCCGAAGCCTGGCTCGTGCACCGCGCGGACGCCGCCGCGCGCTTCGAGGGGCGCGCATGAGCCTGCGCGTGGGGCTGGGCTACGACGTGCATCGCGTGAAGGCCGGGCGCCCGCTCGTGCTGGGCGGGGTGCGCTTCGAGAGCGAGTGGGGCTTGGACGGCCACTCCGACGCCGACGTGCTGTTGCACGCCATCGGCGACGCGCTGCTGGGCGCCGCGGGCCTGGGCGACCTGGGCGAGCACTTCCCGCCGGGCGACGCGCTCTGGAAGGATGCGTCGAGTGTTGACCTGCTTGCGCGCATCTCCCAACTGCTGCGCGAACGCGGCGCGAGCATCGCCAACGTGGACGCGATGCTGATCGCCGAGGCGCCCAGGCTGGCGCCGCATCGTGCCGAGATGTGCGCCAACATCGCGCGCGCGCTGGGCATCGAGCCGGATCGCGTCAGCGGCAAGGCGACCACGAACGAGACGCTGGGCGCGATCGGCCGGCGCGAGGGGCTTGCGGCGATGGCGGTGGCGCTGGTGGAACTGGCGTGAGCTTGGCGCTCTACCGCGCGCTGCGGTACCTAGCGTGCTGCGGCTTCAACCGCGCCCGCCGCCCGCAGCCTACAGCACCACCAGCCGCCGGATCTCGCTGCGCGATGGCGTGAGCAGTTGCACGAGGTAGAGCCCCGGCGGTAGTTGGCGGCCGTTCGCGCGCCCGTCCCAGGTCACCGAGTGCATGCCCGCACCGCGCGGCCCATCCTCGAGCACGCGGATCATGCGCCCGCTGGGATCCACGACCCTCAACGCCACGTTCTCGGGGCTCGAGAGCGTGTAGGAGATGGTCGTGCTGCCATGCGGCGCGGGGTTCGGGGCCGGGCGCGCGAGCGCGGTCGCGGCGGGGCTGGCCAAGGGCTCCACGTCGACGCCGCTGCCGAGCTGGCCGAGTGCGTCCACACCCTGCGCGTAGATGTCGGGCGAGGGCGAGTTGCGCGTGTCACTCCATGCGATCACCGCGCCGCCGCCGCTCGGGGCGATGGCCAGGCCCGCGCCCTGCTGATTCGCAACCCTGCACACCGGCACGCCGCCCGGGTACCACAGCGGGCCGCCGCTGGCCGGGAAACGCTGGGCGAAGATGTCCACGGTCGAAGCCAGCCCGCGCTGGTCGTCGAACCAGGTCAGCATGATTCCGCCGGCATTGTCGGGGGCAATTGCGACCTGGAACTGGTTCGAAGGAATCGACGACACACGTTTGCCACTCGCCGGGAACGCCAGGATGCCGGTGTTGTGCACGCGCTGCAGCCACAGCGGATTCTTGTGCGTCGTCGCATCGGTGGCCGAGGTCACGAGAAACGCGCCGCTGGCCTGGTCGGAGATCACGCCGAACAGTCCGCTCACGCCGACCGGGAACATGTGCAGGCCCGAGCCCGCCCACAGCGGCGCGCCGGCCGTGCCCAGGCGCTGGCCGCGGATGCCGCCCACGCCAAGGCTGTCGGCA